>JBKJSU010000534.1:0-8138 GCA_046594415.1 Casimicrobiaceae bacterium
ATCAATGTCCGCTTCGGCATCCATCCTGTTGCGGGCCGAATGCCCGGCCACATGAACGTGCTGCTGGCCGAAGCCAGGGTGCCCTACGACATCGTGTTCGAGATGGACGAGCTGAACAACGATTTCCCCGACACCGACGTCGCGATGGTGATCGGCGCCAACGACATCGTGAATCCGGCGGCACAGGACGACCCGACGAGCCCGATCGCCGGCATGCCGGTGCTCGAAGTGTGGAAGGCCAAGAACTCGATCGTGATGAAACGCAGCATGGCCTCCGGCTATGCGGGCGTGGACAATCCACTCTTCTACAAGGACAACAACCGGATGCTTTTCGGCGACGCCAAGAAGATGCTGGACGAAGTGCTGGCCGCACTGAAGTCGTGACCGCGCGCTTGCGTGCCCGCAATCCCTGGTGGATCGTTGCACTGTGTCTCGCGCTGTGGGCGCCGGCGCCTTCGGCGCAGCGGCTCACCTTCGTGCCGGGGCCGACCGGTTTCGTGAAAGATGCGACCATTCCGATCGGCAGTCCTCCGGGGGGCGTCTTCACGATGATGTCCGCCGATCTCAAAAGTGACGGGCGCCGCGACCTGATCCTCGGCATGGGATCGTCGCCGCAATTCGCCAAGCAGGCGATTCCGTTGCACATCCTGCGCCCGAATGCCGCGGGCACCGCGCTCGACGACGTCACGCGCCAGTTGCTCGGGCAGGGCGCCCTGCCGATGACAGAGCACGCGCGCGAGATCGCCGTCGGCGATTTCAATCACGACGGCCGGCTCGACATCTTCATCGGTGCGCACGGCTACGATACGGCGCCGTTCGCGGGCGAACGCAATGTGTTGCTCTTTTCCAATCCCGACGGGACGTACACCGATCGCTCGGCGAGCCTGCCGCAGGCGCCGGACTTCTCCCATTCGATCGCCGTGGGCGACATCAACGGCGATGGCCTGCTGGACATCCTGGTCAACAACCTGCCTTTACCCGTCATGCCTTATTTCCTGCTTGGACGGACGGATGGGAGTCTCCAGCAGGCCACCAATCCGTTCGCGCCGGGTGTCACCGGTCCTGGCATGGCAACGTTTCTCGCCGCGCTCATCACCGACATCGACGGCGACGGCTTTCCGGACGTGGTGTTGGTCGCGTCCGGCAGCGAACGGCGGCCGAGCCTCGTTCTCTACAACGACGGCAAGGGCAGCGTCGGCAATCGGCCGCAGACGGAGCTGCCACCCGGAGCGTTCGGTGCTGGCGCCACGGGCAACGACGTCGTGGCGATGGACATCGACAACGACGGCAGGGTGGACCTGCTGGTGCTCACCACGCAGTCCGGTGCGCTGCAGGATCAGGGCGCCGCAATCCAGGTGCTGATGAACAAGGGCGATGGCGTGTTCGTCGACGAAACCGCCGCACGGCTCGGCGCCTCGGCGAGCCGCACCAACGGCATCTGGTGGACGTTCCTGCGTGTCGCCGACATCGACGGCGACGGCCGCCTCGACTTCTTCGCGTCGGGATCCCAGAAGTTAGACGCGAACGGCAACGTGACGGTGGTGCAGCCGATGATCTGGCTCAACAACGGCGACGGCACGTTCACCGCGATCAACAACGACATCATGCCCAACGTGGGAGGGCAGCTCGAGCTCATGGACGTCGATGGCGACGGTCAGCTCGACTTCGTGACCGCGAGCGGGAACGATTCCGTTGGGCGGATTCATTACCGGACGTTTCTGAACCGGACGCCTCGCACGGCCCCCGTGGCCAAACGCGTGATCGAGTACTACAACGCGAGCCTCGACCACTATTTCATCACCTGGGCGCCCGACGAGATCGCCAAGCTCGATGCACGAACCGAGATCAAAGGGTGGACGCGCACCGGCAAAGTTTTCAACACCTTCTCGGGACCGCAAGCCGACGTCACCGACGTGTGCCGGATCTACATCATCCCGGGCAAAGGCGATTCGCACTTCTTCGGCCGCGGGGCGAAGGAATGTGGCGACACGATGGCCGCCCATCCAGAATTCATTCTCGAAGAAGGCAAGTTCCTGGCGATGCGCCTGCCGACGGCGGGCGTGTGCCCGCTCGACACGACGCCGGTGTATCGCGTGTTCAGCAACCGCGCCGATGCGAACCATCGCTACATGACCGACCGCGCAACGCGCGCCGCGATGGTGGCGAAAGGCTGGCTCGCCGAAGGCGACGGCCCGGACCTCGTCGTCATGTGCGCGGGGTTGCCCCCTGGCGCCTGAATCGCTCGAATGGCCGGACCGTTGACACACTTGACGGTGCTCGACCTGTCGCGCGTGCTGGCGGGCCCATGGTGCACGCAGCTGCTCGCCGATCTCGGCGCCACCGTTCTCAAGATCGAAAAGCCCGGTACGGGCGACGACACGCGCGCGTGGGGACCGCCGTTCCTCCAGGACGCGCAGGGCCGCGACACTGCCGACGCCGCCTATTACCTCGGCTGCAATCGCGGCAAGCAGTCGGTGGCCATCGACTTCACGCAGCCCGAAGGACGCGCGCTGGTCGTGGCGCTGGCCCGGCAGGCGGATGTCGTGGTGGAGAATTACAAGGTGGGCGGCCTCGCCAAGTACGGCCTCGACTACGCCTCGCTCGCGCCAGTCAATCCGCGCCTCGTCTACGCGTCGATCACCGGCTTCGGGCAGGATGGTCCGTATGCGTCGCGCCCGGGCTACGACTTCATCATCCAGGGCATGAGCGGCTTCATGAGCATCACCGGCGAACGCGACGATCTGCCGGGCGGTGGCCCCCAGAAGGCGGGCGTAGCGGTGACCGACATCCTCACCGGCATGTACGGCGCGGTCGCGATCCAGGCCGCGCTGGCGCATGTCGACCGCACGGGGGTCGGCCAGCACCTCGATCTCGCGCTGTTCGACTCGGCGGTGGCGATGATGGCGGTGATGAACATGAATTATCTCGTCAGCGGCGCGGCGCCCGGCCGCGCCGGCAATGCGCACCAGAACATCGTGCCGTACCAGGTCTTCCCATGTGCGGACGGACATTTCATCCTGGCAGTGGGCAATGACGGGCAGTTCCGCGCGTTCTGCGACGTGGCGGGGCGGCCGGAGTGGGCGCTGGATCCGCGCTTCATGAAAAACGCCGATCGGGTCCGCCACCGCGAGGTGCTGGTGCCGCTGATCGAAGCGGTCGCCCGCACTCGCACGCAACACGCCTGGCTGGAAGCGCTGGAAACGGCGGGCGTGCCCGGCGGGCCGATCAATCGCCTCGACGCCGTGATGGCCGACCGGCAGGTGCGCGCACGCGGTATGCGGATCGACATGCCGCACCCCTTGGCGGTCACCGTGCCGCAGATCGTCGCGCCGATCAGGATGTCCGCCACCCCGCTCGTGCCGACTTTGCCGCCACCGCTGCTGGCCGAGCATACCGGGTCGGTATTGCGGGAGCGGCTGGGGCTCGATGACGCCGCGCTCGCCCGCCTGGAAGCCGCAGGCGTCGTGCAGACGAGGCCACGCTGAACACCATCGACCGCCGCCCCGCGTTCTGGCTCGCCTTTGCGCTGCTTTCGTGCGCGTGCGCGTGGATTGCCTGGCGCCTCTTCCCGCTCGCGATTCCGCTCGTCAATCTCGATATCACGTTTTCGCGCGAGGCGGCGCTGGCCAAGGCGCAGACGGTGGCGGCCGCGCACCAGCTGGCGCCCGCTGGCGCGCGCGTGGCCGCCGTGTTCAATCACGACGACGACGCGCAGAACTACATCGAGCTCGATGGCGGGGGCAAGGCGGCGTTCGCGCGGCTGGTGGAAAGCCGTCTCTATGCGCCGTATTGGTGGGAGGTACGCCTGTTCAGTCCGGGCACCATCGACGAAGTGCAGTTGCGCTTTCGTCCCGACGGCGCGATGGACGGATTCACGCGGCGACTCGCCGAAACCCACGTCCGTGACGCGGCGACGCAAGCGCTGACGCCGGACGCCGCACAGGCGTTGGCGCGGGCCGGGGCAACCGGAACATGGGGTGTCGACCTGGCACCCTATCGCCTCATCGAATCGTCGGCGCAAACGCGCGCTTCGGGTCGCGTCGACCATCGCTTCGTGTTCGAACGCGACGAGAAATTCGGCGAGGGCCGCATCCGCCTCCAGTTGGCCGTTGCCGGCGATGAACTGGTCGACGTATCGCCGTCGTTCTTCGTGCCGGAGAGTTTCGAGCGGCGCTTCCAGGAACTGCGCAGCGCCAACAACACGATCGCCGCGGTAGCCAGCATTGCGGCCGGATTGTTCCATGGACTGCTGGGCTGCATCCTGGGCACGCTGTGGTTGCTTCGCACACGCGCATTGCAGGTCAAGCCGGCGCTGGTGGCAGGCCTCGTGGTCGGGTTGCTGCTGGGCGCGTCCACGCTCGCCAACTATCCGGCGGCCTGGTTCGCGTTTCCCACCACGCGTGATGCCGATTCGTTCTGGTGGCGCGAGATCGCCACCGCATTGGTCACGACCGTGGGTGCGGGACTGGCGCTCGGATTGGTGTTCATGGCCGCCGAGGGGCTGACGCGGCGCGCGTTTCCGCACCAGCCCCAACTTTGGCAGTTGTGGTCGCGGGAGGCCGGCGGCAGCGTGAACGTGGCGGGTCGCACGGCGGGCGGATACCTGTTCGTGCCAATTGAACTGGCGCTGATCGCGGCGTTCTACTTCGCCACGAATCGCTGGCTTGGCTGGTGGCAACCATCGGAAGCATTGACCGATCCCAATATCCTGTCGTCCGCCGTGCCTGCGCTGATGCCGATCGCGATGTCGCTGCAGGCGGGATTCATGGAGGAGTGCCTGTTCCGCGCGATCCCGCTCGCGCTGGGGGCGCTGCTTGGCGCGCACTTCGGACACCGCCGGCTTGGCATCGGCATAGCCTTTGTCGCGCAGGCCGTGATCTTCGGCGCGGCGCACGCGAATTACCCGGGGTTCCCGGCGTATTCGCGGCTGGTCGAGCTGCTGCTGCCGTCCCTTTTGTGGGCGTTGATCTTCCTGCGCTACGGCCTCCTGCCGACGATCCTGTTGCATGCTCTTTTCGACCTGGTGCTGTTCTCGATTCCATTGTTCCTCATCGACGCGCCCGGCGCGTCCACACAGCAGGCGCTGGTGATCGCGGCGGCGTGCGTACCCGCGGCCATCGTGGCACTGCGGCGTTTGCGGCAGCGCGAATGGCGCGCGTTGCCGGCGGCGCTGTGGAACGGTGCGTGGCGGCCGCGCGCCGTGCATGCCGACGTAGTCATCGCCGAACCCGTGCCCTTGCCGCCGGTGCGCTCGCGCCTGCTGCAACGAGCCCTGCCGGTGGCCGGACTGTTGGGGTTCGCCGCATGGCTGGCGTTCACGCCGTGGCATGGGGATGCGCCGCCGCTGGCGATCGATAGGGCTACGGCGATGGCTGCCGCGGAAGCCGCACTGCGCACGCGGGGGGTGACGCTGGGTCCGGAGTGGCGCCGCCTCGCGCAGCCGCGTATCGTGCTCGGGGAGTCGACGGCGCGGACGGCGCACGCTTTCGCGTGGCGCGAAGCGGGCGCCGATGCTTATCGCGCGCTCATCGGCCATACGCTGGCTCCGCCACTATGGGAAGTCCGGTACGCGCGGTTCGATGGCGACGTGGCGGAGCGCGCCGAGGAATGGCGGGTCAGCGTGACGGGTACCGGCGCCATCCGCCAGGTCGTGCACCGCTTGCCGGAAGCGCGCACCGGCGCAGCCCTCGAGCAGGACCGTGCGCTGGCCTTGGCGCGGCAGGCGGTGCGCGATGCTTTCGGGGCCGATCCCGCAGGGTTGTTGCTGCGTTCCGCGGATGCCACGCAACAGCCGGCGCGACGCGACTGGACGTTTACCTTTGCGGATCCGGGCGTGGTCATGCCCGGCGGCGGTGAGGCGCGCGTGCAGGTGCAGGTGGGCGGCGATGAAATCGTCGGCGCCGGCCGCTACCTGTTCGTGCCGGAGACGTGGCAGCGCCGCGAAGCCGAGAAGCAGAGCCAGCATGAACTCCTGGCGATCGGTGCCACCGCGGTCATCGCGCTGGCTGCGCTGGCGGCGCTGATCTTCGCCGTCATGGCATGGAATCGCGGGCAATGCGATCGGCGTGTACTGCTCGCGGTCGCGGCCGCGACCCTGCTGGGCTCCATCGGCAGTGCCCTCTTCGACCTGCCGCAGATGTTCATGCAATTGAGTACCGCCGAACCGGCAGGCACGCAGGTCGCGCTGGCGCTGCTGGGAGGCGTGGCGGGACGGTTGCCGCTGGCATTGCTGGTCGGATTGCTGGCGGGGGTGGGTATGCGGGACGCTCGCGCACGCGCGGCTGGCGTGGGCGCCCCTGCGCTGCCGGCATGGATCGCCGGCGCCTGCGGCGCGTTGACGCTGCGCGGCATGCTCGCCGCGTTCGAAGCGTTGGTGCCGTCCAGGATGCCGCTGTGGCCCGAGCAGGGCGCGTGGGGTCTTGCCTGGCCGGGGGGCGCGGTGCTGGGGTCCGCCACGGCCTTCGTCGTCGCCCTCGCGGTCGGACTTTTCCTGCTGGCGCTCCTCGCGCGGGTCACGTCGGGATGGACCCGCCGCCTGCCGCTGGCGGCAGCGGCCCTGGTGGTGCTGGCCACGGCGTCCGCGCTGCCTTCCGCGCGCGATCTCGCGCCGGCGCTGATCGCCGGGTTGGTCGGCGGACTGACGGCGTTTGCCGTCGCCGCGCTCGTGCTGCGTCACGATGCGCGCGCGCTGCCCGCGTTCATCGCGACCACCGTCATCCTCGCCGGCGCGCACGGCGCAGCCCTGGTCGGATTGCCGCTGGCCTGGGTCCTGTTCGCTGCTTCCACCGGCGCGATCGCATTGCTCGCGTGGGCCGCGACCCGCTACCTGCGCGCACCCGCGCCTACGGCACCATGAACAACGGCGCGGGATCCCTGCGGACCGTCGCGCCGTTGCGGTGAAGTTGGAGAGCGGCTGCTACTTGAGCGTGGCCCAGTACGGATTGACGAAGTTGTCGGCGCGGTGCGGGATCGTTATATTGCCGCGCGAGGCCCACGGAATCACCTGCCGGTGCAGCGGGATCAGGTTCACCTCGGCGTTCTGCGCCAGCAACGCTTCGCGGATCAGTTGCAGGCGCTCGGCCTGGTTCACGTCGACCTTGACCCGGGCGGTGAGCTCATCGACCTTGGCATTCTTGTAGCGGCCGTAGTTGAAGTCGCCGTCGCCCTTGCCGTTGTAGCTCGACAGCACTGGCTGCAGCGTGAAGATGCCATCGGTCGACGCGCCACCCCAGCCAAGCATGTAGAGGCTGGTGTCGGTCTTCTCGAGCTTCGGGAAATACAGCGCCCGCGGCATCGCGTTGACCTTGGTGGCCACGCCGATCTGCGACCACATCGCGGCCAGCGCCTGGCAGATGCGCTCGTCGTTCACGTAGCGGTTGTTCGGGCAGTCGAGCGTTACCTCGAAGCCGTTGGGATAGCCGGCATCGGCCAGCAGCTTCTTCGCCTTCTCGCGATCGAAAGGCAGTCGCTTCTCGATTTCGGGCGTGGACGTCACCGGCGAGGGCAGGATGGCGCCCGTGGGCTTCGACAGGCCGCGCATCGTGGTCTTGTTGATTGCCTCGATGTCCACCGCGTGGTAGAGCGCCTGCCGCACGCGCACGTCCTTGAACGGGTTCTTGCCCTTGACGCTGGAATAGAGGAGCTCGTCGCGGGCCTGGTCCATGCCGATGAACACGATGCGGTTCTCGACCCCTTCGAGCACCTTGATGTTGGGGGTCTGCTGCAGGCGCGGCACGTCCTGCGGCGGCGGGTCGTTGATCAGGTCCACTTCGCCGGAGATGAGCGCCGCCACGCGGGTGGGGTCAGACACGATCGGCGTGTAGACCACGTCGTCGATGTTGCCGTCCCACACGCCAGCCTTGATGCCCCACCAGTTCGGATTCTTCTTCAGCACCGTCTTGATGTCGGGCTGACGCGTGACGAGCATGTAGGGACCCGTGCCGTTGGCCTCGCGCGCGGTGATCATCTCTTCCTTGGCCGCGAAATTCTGCGGCTTCACGCACTTGTTCTTCTCGCACCACGCCTTGGACAGGATGTTGATCGTGGCGAGGTGCTCCAGCATGATCGGGTTGGGGCCGTTGGTGACGAACTCGACATTGAGGTCATCGATCTTCTTCGCGGTGCCGGCGAAGTTGGCA
>JBKJSU010000337.1:0-3545 GCA_046594415.1 Casimicrobiaceae bacterium
TGCCGATCATGTACGCGGTCGGCTATGTCGTGTTCTTCATCGTCTTCTACCTGATGCGCTGGCGCCGCGACCGCGCCAAGGACGATATCGCCAATGCCTTCCCCGAAATGTCGCCCAGGGAGCGCGCGACGATTCTCAAGAACTCCTATCGCAACCTCGCCGATACCGTGGTCGAATCGTTCTGGGGCTTTGGCGCGAAACCCGAAGCCATCAAGGCGCGGGTGACCATCGAGGATCCGGAGCTCATCCAGCGCGCCATCGACCGCAAGCAGACGCTGTTGCTGCTGGCCGCACATCACGGCAACTGGGAATGGCTGCTGCTCGCGGCAGGCGCGCACTTCGCGATCCCGATCGACGTGGTGTACCAGCCGCAGCGCTTTGCGCCGCTTGATGCCTTCTTGCGCGATGTGCGCTGCCGCTTCGGCGGCAAGCTGATTCCGCGCAGGGAGTTCATCTACGCGTTGCTGTCCCACAACGCCGACCAGCCGCGCGCGTACGCGCTGATTGCCGACCAAACGCCGCGGCGGCAGGACCCCAAGTACTGGACGCGCTTCCTGCGGCAGGACACGGCGTTTTTCGTCGGCGCGGGCAAGGTCGCGAAGTACCTCGAGTCGCCGGTGTACTTCGTGTCCATGCGGCGCACCGGGCGTGGTCACTATACGGTTCGTCTCGAGGTGCTCGCCGAACCACCGTACGAGGATCTCGACGATGCGATGATCGTCGAGCGGTATGCGCGCGCGCTGGAGCGCGCGATTATCGACAGCCCGGCCGACTGGCTCTGGCTGCAGAAAAAATGGAAATACTCGAAGCCTGCACCGGGTGACGACACCATTTCGCAGGCCTTTCCTGCGCGGTGACGGCGTGCGTTCAATCCCCCTGCCAGAGCGCGATGGTGGCGAGATGATCGCCGGGCGCGCGCATCGCGTACAGCGTCCAAGAGCGCGGCTCATAGGGCGGCGGGCCGGTGTCCACTCGCGCGTCCGCGCCGTCGAGCGCAATCGCGATGCGGCGAAATGGCGCGGAGAGCGCCTCGCCCGTGGCCTTGCTCATGGCTTCCTTGCACGTCCAGATCCGCAGCAGCGTGCGCCGGCGGGTGTCCGGATCGAGCGTTTCCAGCATGGCCTGTTCGCTTGCCGCCATGAATTTGCGCGCCACTCCGGCTACATTGAGCACGCGGCTTTCGTGCTCGACATCCACACCGATGCGGCCGGCGGATGCCATACCGATCAGCGCAAACCCACCGGTATGCGAAATATTGAAGTCGAGCCCCGCCACGCCGGCGACGTACGGCCGGCCGCGGGGGCCGCGGCGAATGTCGACATGCTGCGGCGGCAATGCGAGTCGCGTCCCCAGCACGTGCCGCAACATGCCGCGACCCACGACATAGCGATCGCGCAGGGCTGCCGCGCCGAAACGCGCGGCGCGGGCTCGTTCGGCGGGCGCCAGCACGGCGGCAAGCCGCGCGAGTGCATCGGGCGAGGCGGTCAACGCGCATGTCCAGACGTCGATGCCGGGTGCCGGGGACGGCAGGGGCCGCGGCGCCGACGCCTGCACCGATTCGTTCGCCACATTTGCGGTGCGCGCGTCTAGCGCCATCGGAACGACTCCTCGCCGCGCCAAATGCTGGTCCAGCCACGCCCACCCTGGTTCGATGTTCTGGGCCCCGTCATGGGGCTCATGTCGCGCTGGCCGCGGCGGTTGCTGGATGCATTTGGCTTCGTCGCCTATTTCGTTGTGTATCGCGTATTGCGCTGGCGGCGTCGACTGGCCGCCACCAACCTCGCCAACGCGTTTCCGGAAAAGACGGCGGCGCAACGCGAGGATATCCTGCGCCAATCGTACCGTAATCTTGGCCGCACGCTGGGCGAGGCACTGTGGGGTTACGCCGCCAGCAGCGAGGAGCTGGCGGCGCGGGTGCACTACGTCAATCCGGAACTCGTCGCAAAGTACGCGGCGCGGGGACAGTCGGTGGTGCTGCTTGCGGCGCACTTCTGCAACTGGGAGTGGCTGCTGCTGACGGCCGGCCCGGTGCTCAAGGTGCCCATCGACGCGGTCTACAAGCCGCAGCGGGTGCCCAGTGTCGACGTCTACCTGCGCGCGGCGCGCAGCCGCTTCGGCGGCAATCCGATTCCGCACCAGACCTTCATGTTCGAGGTGATGAAGCGCCGGGCCGACGTCCGTGCCTATGCGCTGGTGGCCGACCATACGCCGAGGCACAACGAGGAAAAGCACTGGACGCGCTTCCTGAACCAGGACACCGCATTCTTCGTGGGTGCCGACAAGATCGCGCGGATCCTCAAGGCGCCGGTGATCTACGTGGCGATGCGCCGCGAAGGTGCCGGCCGTTACAGCGTCGAATTGAAGCTGCTGGCCGAGCCGCCTTACGACCGCGACGCGGGCCCGGAGATCGTCGAGCGCTATGCGCGCAATCTCGAGGAAGAGATCCGCCGCAGCCCGGCCGACTGGCTGTGGATCAATCGCAAGTGGAAGTACCGCAAGCCGCTGTACGCGCAATGACCACGCGTTTGTGACGCCACCGTAGGCGAGGCTTCAGCCTCGCTTGTTCGATGCCGCATTCGTGCGAGGCTGAAGCCTCGCCTACAGGATTTGCGCACAAGTCTGCTCGTCGCCTAGCTGCCGGCTTCCGCGCGCCGTTGTGCGAGAAGCGCGGCCATCGTGCGCACGGTCGGATACTCAAAGAAGTCCGTGACTTCAAGGTGTCCCGGATACATCGCCTCGATCCTCTCGTAGATCTGCGCGAGTGTCAGCGAGCCGGTGCCCAGTTCGAAGAGGTTGTCGTCGACGCTCAGCTTGTGCCCCGGTAGCGCCGCCTGGCAGATCGTCAGCAACGACTGCTCGAGTTCGCTGTCCACCGTCGTACCGGCTGCTTGCCTGTGGGCTGCCTCGAATTGCGCCATCGCCTGCAGGACGTCCGCAAAGCGCCCGGCCTCGAAATCGCGGGCCAAGGCAAAGCGCTGGATCTTGCCGCTGGTGGTCTTCGGAAACTGGCGCACCGGCACCACCGCATGGACCGCGAGTCCGATGCGTTCGTTGACCACGCGACGGATCGTGCGCGCCAGTTCGGCCGTGGGCGCCGGATCGTCGTTCTTCGCCAGCACGAACACGAGCAGTTCGTCGGTGGCGGCATCCTGTGGTCGCACGCCTGCTGCGGCGGCGCGGCCGATCTCGACACCAGCGTGCTGGGCCAGCACCAGCTCGATGTCCTGCGGATAGTGATTCTGTCCGGCTACGAACAGCACTTCCTTGATACGGCCCGTGACCACCAGCTGTCCGTCGTGCATGGTGCCAAGATCGCCCGTGTCGAAATAGCCGTCGGGCAGCCGCGAGGTTGCGGTCAATGCCGCATCGTCGTAGTAGCCGGGGCTGACATTCGTGCCGCGGATCAGGATTCGGCCGACGGTGCCGGCGGCAACGGGATGGCCCCCGCCGTCGGCAATGCGAATCTCGCAGCCCGCCACCGGGGTGCCGAGGCGGACCAGTTCGACGGCGCCCGCCGCTGCGGCATCCAGCGTGCGCACGCGATC
>JBKJSU010000088.1:0-5296 GCA_046594415.1 Casimicrobiaceae bacterium
CCCAGCAGCGTCGAGTATTCATTGGACTTGAAGTCCGACATCCGCACGATCACCTTCTTGGGGTGAAACGCCGCGGCAATCGTGGCGACACCCTCGGCCACCTTCTGGATGTAGAAATCGGTGGCGGACGGGTACGCCGCGATCCGCGCCTCGATCTCGCGCTTCAACTCGGGATGCTGCTGGTCCAACTCCAGCAACGCCTTCGGGTGGATGCCAACGTTGCGGCTGATGATGAATTCCAGGCGCGCCAGGCCCACGCCGGCGTTGGGCAGCCGCTGGAACTCGAACGCCAGTTCCGGGTTGCCGACATTCATCATGATCTTGGTGGGCGGCTCGGGCATCCGATCCAGTTCGACGTCCACCACTTCGATCTCCAACATGCCCGTGTAGACATGCCCCGTGTCGCCCTCGGCGCACGAGACGGTAACCAGCTGGTCTTCCACCAGCACCTGCGTGGCGTCGCCGCAACCGACGACGGCCGGGATGCCCAATTCGCGTGCAATGATTGCCGCATGGCACGTGCGTCCGCCGCGATTGGTGACGATGGCCGCCGCCCGCTTCATTACCGGCTCCCAGTCAGGATCGGTCATGTCGGTGACCAGCACGTCACCAGCGCGAACCCGCGACATCGCGGACGCCGAGCGCACCAGCCGCACCGGCCCCTGCCCGATCTTCTGGCCGATGGCGCGGCCGCTGGCCAGCACGGCGGATGTGGCCTTGAGCCGATACCGGCGCAACCGCTCTGAATGCTCTTCCTGCGACTTCACCGTTTCCGGCCGGGCCTGCAGGATGTAGATCAGGCCGTCGTTGCCGTCGCGACCCCATTCGATGTCCATCGGCCGGCCGTAGTGCGCCTCGATGGCCATCGCGTCGCGACCCAGCGCCTCGGCTTCGGCGTCGGTGATCGAGAAGCGGAGGCGGTCGGCGACTGGCACTTCCATATTTGCCGTGGATTTGCCCGCCGCATGGGTTTGCGTAAACACCATCTTCAGCGCCTTGCCACCCACCGACTTGCGCAGGATGGCCGGACGGCCTCCCGCGAGGCAGCGCTTGTCCACGTAAAACTCGTCCGGATTGACCGCGCCCTGGACGACCGTTTCACCAAGGCCGTACGCGGCCGTGATGAAGACCACCTTGTCGAAGCCGGATTCGGTGTCGAGCGTGAACATCACGCCCGAGGCGCCGAGATCGCTGCGGACCATGCGCTGGACGCCGGCCGACAACGCGACGTCGGCGTGGGCGAAGCCTTTGTGCACCCGGTAGGCAATGGCGCGGTCGTTGTAGAGGGATGCAAAAACCTCGCGTATTGCATGAATTATATTATCTATACCGCTGATATTAAGAAATGTTTCCTGCTGTCCTGCAAACGATGCATCAGGCAGGTCTTCCGCGGTGGCGGACGAGCGAACGGCAAACGTGGCGCTTGGCGATGCCTGCGTCAACGTGGCATAGGACGCGCGAATGGCCAACGCCAGCGCCGGGGGCAGCGGCGCTTCCAGCAGCCAGCGGCGGATTTCCGCGCCCGCCGCGGCCAGCGCCGTCACGTCATCGACGTCAAGGCCCTCGATGCGCGCGGCGATGCGCCCGCGCAGGTCGCCGTGGTCCAGAAATGCCCGGAAGGCCGCGGCCGTGGTGGCAAATCCACCGGGAACCCGGATGCCTGCGCCTGCGAGCTGACTGATCATCTCGCCCAACGACGCATTCTTGCCGCCGACCTCGTTGAGATCGGCCATCCGCAGCTGCTCGAAGGGGATCACCCACTTGTGTTCAATCGTCATGCGTTGTCCCTGGACCAGGTTTATTGCGCCGCCACATCGAACGGCGTGAAACCGTAAGTTTACCTTGGTCGGACGGCTTACCATGACGTGTTGCACTGCGCAACCTGCGGCCCGATGTCACGCCCAAACGACAACGGCCGCAGAGGCGGCCGTTGGAGGCGCTGCGGCAGGTAGGTTCAGGTGCGGGGAGGCGTCATTGCCGGAGCCTGCGTGGTGAGGTCGTCAGGATCGGTATAGCCACCATCTACGCCGGCGTCCAGGTTGAGATTGACACCAGCGTCCGCCGACGCCGTGCGGTGCCGGCTGCGCACCGCGCGCCGCAACGTCCGATAAAGGTCAGGATGCGAATCCTTGAGGTAGCTGATGATCTCGAAGTCCACGCGCTTCACCTGCGACAGGTCGAGTTGCTCCACGTGAACAAGCCGCAGTAACTCCTTGACGGGACGGGGCATTTCGCGCCCGCTTTCGTATCGCGACCCGCCGCTCTGCGTGACGCCGATCTGCGTCCAGAACTGCTCCTGGTTCATGCCGAGACGCCGCCGGATTTCGCGGGGATTGAGAACTCGATCGAGGATCTTCACGGGTCACGGTCTTTCGTGGCGGCAACGGCGGAGACGATACCCAAATGGCGTCATCCCCGGATATTTCCAATGCTATACCAATGGCATATTTTTGACCGTATTAAGACGCGGCGCAAGCGGCAAATGATGAACGGCGTCTTTTCCATGCCACTGCCCCCGGCCGCGCCTCTTGCGACGCACCCGTCCGGTCGTAGATTACGCCAATCCTCGCGAAGCGAGGTATTCCTCGTAGGGACCGTCGAATTGAACCGGTTCGTCCCCGGTCAGCTCGATCACGCGGGTGGCCAGCGCCGAAACGAACTGCCGGTCGTGCGACACCAGGATCAGCGTGCCGGCGAACTTCTCGAGTGCCAGCTGCAGCGATTCGATCGATTCCATGTCCATGTGGTTGGTGGGCTCGTCCATTACCAGCACATTGGGTTGCTGCAGCATCAGCTTGCCGAAGAGCATGCGGCCGCGCTCGCCGCCCGAAAGCACGCGCACCGACTTGCTGGTCTCGTCGCCGGAAAAGAGCAGCCGACCCAGCGTGGCCCGCACGATCTGTTCGTCGTCGGTGGGTTGCTTCCATTGCGCCATCCAGTCGAACAGCGTGGATTCCTTCTCGAAGTCGGCGGTCTGGTCCTGCGGGTAGTAGCCAATCGTTGCGCGCTCGGCCCACTTGATCTTGCCGGCATCAAGTGCGAGGTCGCCGATCAGCGTGCGCAGCAGTGTGGTCTTGCCGGCGCCGTTGGGCCCGACAATGGCCAGGCGCGCCCCCGCCTCCAACATGAACGACAGGTCCTCGAAGAGCGGCTTCCGCAACGCGGGCCACGTCTTGGCAAGGCCTTCCACTTCCACCGCGTGCCGATGCAGCTTCTGCTTTTGATCGTATTCGAAGCGGATGTACGGATTCTGCCGCGATGACGGCTTCACGTCGTCGGGGCGCAGCTTGTCGATCTGCTTGATGCGGGAAGTGGCCTGCTTCGAGCGCGCCTTGTTGGCCGAGAACCGGCGCACGAACTCCTGCAACTCGACGATGCGATCCTTGGCCTTGGCATTGGAGGCCAGCAATCGCGCGCGCGCTTGCGTGGACGCGATCATGTAGTCGTCGTAGTCGCCGGGAAAGACCTTCAGCGTGCCGTAGTCGAGGTCGGCCATGTGCGTGCACACGCTGTTGAGGAAGTGCCGGTCGTGCGAAATGATGATCATCGTCGACTCGCGGGCATTGAGCACTTCCTCGAGCCAGCGGATCGTGTTGATGTCGAGGTGGTTGGTAGGCTCGTCCAGCAGCAGGATCTCCGGATTGGAGAACAGCGCCTGCGCCAGCAGCACGCGCAGCTTCCAGCCCGGCGCCACTTCGCTCATCGGCCCCTGGTGCAGTTGCTCGGCGATGCCGAGGCCCATCAGCAACTCGCCGGCACGCGCCTCGGAGGTGTAGCCGCCGAGTTCCGCGTAATGCGCCTCGAGGTTGGCCGCCTTGACGTAGTCCTCCTCTGTCGCATCGGGGTTGGCGTAGATCGCGTCGCGCTCCTCCTGCGTGGCCCACAGCTCCTCGTGCCCGCGCATCACCACGTCGAGCACGCGCTGGTCCTCGAATGCGAACTGGTCCTGCTTCAGCTTGCCCAGGCGCTCGTTGGTGTCGAGCGCGACATTGCCGCCGGACGCTTCGAGATCGCCGCCCAGGATCTTCATCAGCGTCGACTTGCCGCAGCCGTTGGCACCGATCAGGCCATACCGATTGCCGCCGCCGAACTTGATCGAGATGTTGTCGAACAGAGGCTTCGCCCCGAACTGGATGGTGACATTGGACGCTACGAGCATGGGGAACCTGGGTACCGGTGTGCGCGCAGGGCCGCGCGGGATGACAAAGTGGGAAATTCGCCGCCGGTGCCGCGCGACCGTTGCCGCCCGCGCGGGCAAATGCGAGGGAATAACCCGCTATTCTGCTAGAATCAAAGACTTATCTCAAGTCTTTCGCGGCATCAGCAAGCTCCACCTGCCGCGCTGCCGGATTCACACATGCCCCGCTACGACCTGCATTCGCATTCGACCTATTCCGACGGCCTGTTGGCGCCTGCGGCCGTGGTGCAGCGCGCCGCGGCACGCGGCGTCGACTTCCTCGCGCTGACCGACCACGACAACACCGACGGGCTGGCCGAAGCACGCGCCGCTGCAGCGGCCAGCAACATCACGCTGGTGCCTGGCGCGGAGTTGTCCGTCAGCTGGGAAAGCCACACGATCCACGTGGTGGCATTGCAGATCGATCCGGCCAACCGCGTTCTCGACGAGGGCCTCGCCTCCATTCGCAGCGGCCGCGACAGCCGCGCGCGGCTGATGGCCGATTCGCTCGCAGCGGCGGGCGTCCCCGGCGCTTATGAAGGCGCGCGTCGCTACGTCACCAGCGATGCGCTCATCTCGCGCACGCACTTTGCGCGCTTTCTGGTCGAGTCCGGGCATGTCCGCGAAACGCGCGATGCGTTCAAGCGCTACCTCACCCCTGGCAAGCCCGGTTACGTCAAGCACGAATGGGCCACGCTGCCCAATGCAGTGCAATGGATTCATGCGGCCGGTGGCCAGGCCGTGATCGCGCATCCGGGCCGCTACAAGGTCTCACCCACCGGCATGCGGCGCCTGCTCGGCGAATTCTGCGATGCGGGAGGCGACGGCATCGAAGTGCTGTCGTCGTCCCACACCGCGGCGCAGTACGCGGAATACGCCACCTATGCGCGCACGTTCGGCCTGCTCGCGTCCTGCGGCAGCGACTATCACGGCCCCGGCGAGAGCTGGCTCCACCTGGCCGACCTGCCGCCGCTGCCGGCCGGTGTTACTCCCGTGTGGTCGCGCTGGTAATGCCCGACCGCCGTACCGTTTTTTTTCTCTCCGACCGCACCGGCATCACGGCGGAGATGCGCGGTAACAGCCTCCTCACCCAGTTCGACGACATCCGCTTCAAGCGGG
>JBKJSU010000424.1:0-10275 GCA_046594415.1 Casimicrobiaceae bacterium
CAAAACGTCTCGGAAAGCCGCGCCAAGCGGGGGTGTTCGGGTCGAAATTACCCTCTACTGATTCATGGCGTTGGCCGCCTACAACACCTCAGCCCTGACTGCCCGCCGTATCGGAACCTGTCACGACCATAGCAGCGGTGGCCGCCTGGCGCCCTGCAGAGGTCCGGGGCATTGCAGCAAGCAGTCGCAACCGGGCGCAGTGCGTTCGGCAGCACCCGACCCCCTCCGGTCGGTAGCGATTTTCTCGTCCACCGACCGGTTCACCTTGATATCGGCCGTTCACTGGGTGCATCGTGATTATCAGAAAGCTCGACGAACGGTCATTCGCGGTTAATTACGTTCAACGTGTCCCGGACCGCAACCGATCGGCCGCTTTCACTTGCGACTTTCGACAAGACCCGACCCGAAGCGGTCTCGCGCTTGCACGCAAAGCGTCGTTGAGACCATCCCCGTTGGCCGACGTTCGCGCCGGATTGCGACGAATCTCAGTAGGTTGCCGACCGTCTGACTCGCGGGCGACCGTTCATTATTGTGACCGCTGATTGTTCTCGAACGTGGCGAAGCAAAACGACACCAACCCTCGGGGGGTTACGCATTCTTGCCTGCCCTGAGCGAATACTCGATGGCCTGATCCAACGTCATCGCGCGGCCCTCCTGCCATGCCAAATCAAACTCCCTATCATCGCCTTTGGCGGCGCGGGCGGAAGCGATTAGCCGGTCTGGGCGCACACGTTCGCCGGTTGATATAGCATGACCAACTTCCTCCCGCACTCGTTCCGCTGCACCCCAAAGACGCGCTGCACGTACGTGACCAGTGTGAACAAATGCGACATACGCAAGTCCCTGCAACGATGAGACCATGCCAATGCGGTCGCCCAACTCCCTTTGGATCGTCAAGGCCTCCTCGTGATACGCCCGAGCGGCAGGATAGTCGCCCTTGTCGGAGGCCAAGTCGCCCAGAAGCGTTAGAGCAGTGGAAATGTTTCGCCGGTCGCGCTGCTCACGGCCTATTGCAAGGCATTGCTCAGTCAGCATAAGGGCTGTCGCATCGTCGCCTTGGTCGCGCGCCACCGCCCCTAGGTTTGCAAGCAAACTGCCGACGTTGCCCCGGTCGCCTAGCTCACGCGATAATGCTAAGCTCTCCGCGAACAGGGCCTGCGCAGCCGGATAGTCGCCATTATTGAAAGCCACGAGCCCAAGAATGCTCAGCGAATCGCCAATGCGCGGTCGGTGGGTAAGCTGCCTCGCTAGTGCTAGGCTCTCTTCACCGATCGCCCGGGCCGACGCATAGTCCCCATCGTAAAAGGCCACTACCAGCGCAAGACTGTTCAGGGAGTCGACAATGCCGGGCCGGTTACCCCGCTGCCGGTGGATCGCTAGACTCTCCTCCAGGAGCACGTAGGCGGATGAATAGTCCTGTTGGATCCGAGCTAGTACCCCAGCACCGTGAAGCGCCTTTGCGCGGACTGCCGGATCTTGGTAGGAACGTGCTTTAGCAAGGAGCTCGGAAAGGCAGGCGCGACCTTCGCCAATATGCCCTCGCCTAGACCAAAACCGCCAGAACGCACCAGCCAGCCGGAGTGCACCCGCGGTATCGCGGCACGCTTCTGAACACCACACCAAGGCCGACCGCACGTTATCTTGCTCCATTTCCAGCGCGTCGAGACAAGCCTGCTGGACCGTACCGCCCAGCTGCAGTTCGACCCCCTCGGCCAGAGAAAGAAAGTACGCAAAATGGCGGTTCCGCCACTGATTTCCTTCCCCTCCCTCCAATAGCCTCTCCGAGGCATACTGGCGCGCCGTTTCCAACATCTGGTAACGAGTCGCGCCGTTAAGTTCTTGAGTGACCACCAAGCTCTTATCGGTCAGTGCAGTAAGCAGATCGAGCATCTCCCAGGTCTCGACGCCGTCGCCGCTGCAAACTCGCTCGGCTGCCTCCAGCATCCAGCCACCCGCGAAGACCGAAAGTCGAGCGAGCAGCGCCTTCTCGGCGTCACTCAGCAGGTCGTAGCTCCAGTCGAGCGCCGCGCGCAGCGTCCGCTGCCGGCGCGGTGCGGTGCGCGAACCTCCCGTCAGCAGACGGAACCGCTGGTCCAGCCGCTGGTTCACCTCTTCCACCGACATTGAGCGCACCCGGGCCGCTGCCAGTTCGATGGCCAGCGGAATGCCGTCCAGATGCTGGCAGACGCTGGCGAGCGCGGGCGCATTCTGATCGGTAACGGCGAACTGCGGCGCGAGGAGTTGCGCCCGCTCGCTGAACAGCTGCACCGATTCGTACCGCGCAAGGCTATCCGCCGTGTTGTCGCGCTTCGGCTCGGGCGTCGATAACGAGGGCACGCGATAGGTCAGCTCCCCCGCCACACCCAGCCGCTCGCGGCTGGTGACCAGCAGCACGACCTGCGGGCATTGCCGCAGCACAGTTTCGACCAACTGCGCGCACGCCGGGAGCAGGTGCTCGGCATTGTCCAACACTAGGAGCAGACGCCTGGCTTGGAGGTATTCGGTCAGCGTCTGCGTCGGGCTTTTGCCTGGCTGTTCCTTGAGTCCGAGAACGGTGGCCAACGTCTGAGGTACTAGCCAGGGGTCGCGCAGGTTAGCGAGCTCCACCAGCCACACGCCGTCCGCATTCGCGTCCAGCACCTGCGTCGCGACCCGCAGAGCGAGCCGCGTCTTGCCGACGCCACCGGCACCGATTAGCGTCACCAGACGATTGCTCGACACCAGCTTCTGAATCTCCGCAAGTTCCCGCGCGCGGCCGACGAACGACGTAAGCAATTCCGGCAGATTCGAGCGCGGGCTGCCGCTGGCAGTGTCGCGCGCCGTCCTGTCCGGGAGTGTGGTGACCGGCCCGATGAACCGATAACCGCGCCGGGCCAACGTCTCGATCCAGTTCTCGCCGCCGGGGGCCTGGGCCAGCACACGGCGGATAGCTGAAATTTGGACGGAGAGATTGTTCTCCTCCACCACCATCCCAGGCCAGGCCGCGTCTAGGATTTGCACCTTGGACACGTGTTCCTGAGCGGCCCGCACAAGAACCAACAGAACCGCGACCGCACGCTGACCCAGAACAATGGTTTGCCCAGCTTGCGTGAGCGCTTGCGCCTCCGCATCCAACAAGAATGGCCCCATCCGGTAAGTCTCAGCCACGCACTCAACTCCAAGTCAAAGGATTCTGCCCCTACCCCTGAGCGCGCCAATTTCCAGGTTGAATGTACGGGACTCCCATCGAGTCAATTCAAGTTTTAGCGAATTTTAGCGATTCCTTCAAGACTCCCCTTCATCAGACGATCACGCTGCAGAAGTGCTCGCGGTGGGATGTGACTCCCATGTTGGACGAGTTTTCGAAGCGAGTACAGACCCGTCACCCAACTTGGAGACCAACATGACGACGACCGTAGTTGCGCATCGTTCCGCGAAGCCCGCGAAGATTAGCGTGAGCTCGCCAGCCAAGACCCCCGCAACGACGCGTAGCGTTGCAACTGCGAGCCTGGTCGCTCGTCCGGAAGGTGCTACCGGCCGCGAGCAGCGATCGGTTGTAGTGGCGAACCTTGCCGCTCAAAGGGATCGGAGTCCAAGTCCGTTTCGCCGCGCGTAAAGGTCAACAGCGGGACGCTACGCACTTCCATGAATGGCCGATTCCTCCGCTGAAATCCGTATTAGTCAGCAAGGACGCATGAACGATACGGGACGCGCACTAAGGCGATGAGTGATTTGCCCACGCACCAACTAGGCAGAAGGAGACCAACATGCGAACGACGAGACGCGAAAAACTGATGCGAATGACGTCCGACGAATCGGCCTACGGAGTTGCCACGGTACTCAAGTGCGGCGTGTGCATCGGCTTCCTAGCGCTGATCACGGTGATCGGCTTCAGCGCCCATGTCAACGATGCCGGCACGCCGGTAGTACTTTCGACCGCGCAACAGAAAACGTCGGCATATGACGGCGTTCGCGCCGAGGCCCATCGCAAACAGGTGTTCGACGAGAGGCGCGCGCGGTTCCACGCGACCACGCCCGCGCGGCTAGCACTAAAGCCCGATCGCGACGGAGGCCCGGCAATAATCGATCCATAAGCGTCCGGGTCGTTGGTCGCCACGATTCCCGCCTTTGTACCCCAGCGACGGCGGTGGAAATCCACCAGCAAACGCCATCCAAGGAGATCTGCATGAACACATACATGAACGCAATTCGCACGATGCTTGTCGCCACTGCATTTGCACTCGCCGCTTCTGCACATGGGCAAGAATGTTCCGGCGGGACCGACGGCGGCATGGATGCCACCGGCAATCACTGCAGTCGTTCCGATCCCGTTGCCGTGAGTACGGCGACGGCCAACGTGAACACACTGGCCACGAACACCACACCCGCGCGCAACATTGAAGCGGCGAGCCAGGTCTCTCGTCCGGAAGGCGCCGTTGGTCGCGCGCAACGACCCGCCGTGGCGGCGAAACCTGCCGCCGCGCCTGCCAAGGGACCACAGTCCGCTTCCGTCGCACCCCGCGCGGTAAAGGTCAGCAGCACAACGGGAGCGAACTGATCATGCGCAGCCTTTGCGGACTGATACTTGCCGCCGGGTGGCTGACGATTGCGCATGCGGGTGATGGTGACATGGCGCTCCTGCACGAACAAGGCCTGCTGGAATACGACCAGGGGCACTACGCGGCGGCGGTTATCCTTTTCCAAGGTGCGGCGGATGCCGGCGATGCGCGCAGCGCGGAGATCCTCGCGCTGATGTACCGGTTTGGCCCGCAATTGTATGGCGACCAGGTCACTGTGGATGCCGCCAAGTCCGCGCTGTGGGCCGCGGCGGCAGCGGGCCGGCGTCGCGTTGACGCAGCTACTACATTGTCCGCCAGTCGTTAGTTCGGCAGGATTCCCGTTGCCGCGCCACCGATAGAAGGCCGCAAGGTTCCTCCGCCCCGACGCCTATCGCAAAGAGCGTGTCGGGGTCTTTTTCGTTCGAGCGCAGCGTACTCGAACGTACGTGAGCAGACTAGCGAGAATCCAGCCGGTGTGTATGGGCAGCTTTCGTAGGCGCAAGATTGGAGCGGCTTGGCGCAGCAGCAACGACCTGCGAGACGTGGCCCGTGACCACGAAGCCGTTTGCGGTGCTGAGCGCCAGGACCACCAGAACCGCCCAGCCGCTTTGCGGAAGAAGAGGGCCAAGACTCATGACGCCCGCGGCAATGGGCACGAAGAAGAGGGGCATCTGCCCCACCAGCAATCCAGCGCCCCTCTCGACCAGCCGCAGCGGTACGACGCCCGCCAGAAGAGCCACGAACATGAGCAGGAGTCCGGCGACGTTGCCCGGAAGCGGGAGGCGCAGGATCTCCACCAGTTCGTGGCCTATCCAGCTGACGCACCAGAGCAATGAGACCTGAGCCATGATAATCGTGAGCTGCCCGAGGCCATACCGTGCATGGGTCAGGATGCTCAGCCCCGTCGACTGCGGCAGTACGACGCTTAGGGACCGATCTTCCTGAACCGCAATGTCGGCCTCGGCGCGATTCCGAGGAATCGCGGAATCGAGAGGGGAGCTTTAGTCACGGACAACCGGCTCGCGCTGCTCCGTGGCCACTTGCACCTCGGCGCTCGTCCTCGGCGAATTTCGTGCCAACGGTGCGCAGAAGGACGCGCATCGGGCGGTTTCCGGCTAGGCATTGCGCAATGACTCGAACAATTCCAGACGTCGCGGCATAGTCAGTAACCTCTGCAAACAGCAACTGGCCGAGACCGCGGCGCCGCCAAGCCGCATCCGTGCTGAACGCAGCTTCCATGACCCGCTCGCCACGGTCTTTGTACTGGAAACCCTGTGCAAAAGCGACCAGCGCGCCTTGTCGATCAACGGTGCCGAGGCAGACCTCATGCTGAAAATCGATGCCCTGCGCGTAGGCACTGATGGCGTCATCACCGAGGGCACGACAGAAGCGCAGCTGGCGGTCCTCTGCAGAAAGGCGCAGCAGGTGCGCCGTCACTATCGATCGTTCGCCCGAGTTGAGGCGCCGTGGGTCGGACAACTCCATAATATTTGTGATTGGCGTGCTCATTGGGAATTCCGCATTGGTGAATGCAGGTGATTGGCGTATAGACGGTCACCGAAATTGGCTAGCGACTTGCAGCCCTACTCGAAAATGCACGCCGTGTTGATCCCCTTTTCTGGCGTGCATTCGCGGGGGCTCTCGGTCGCACCGGTGCGTTCAGCCGCAGTACTCACTTGCGCCGCTGCGCTTACCGCCGGCTGTGGGCTCCTGACCAGGAACGCCGGCTGGGAGTAAACAATTCCAACCTCCAGTTCGGAGGGCATTGCCTGGTTTGGTATATTTAACGAATGCGCCACGCCCTCGGCCGCAATGAAACCAACGAAGCTCAGCGCGAAACAACCCGCAATCGCGTAGACCAGCGTTGACGTTTTGCGCTCAGCAAGACGATTGCCCGTCCGATTCGTCGCCATTTGAATCTCCGATTCATGTTTTAAAGAAATAAATTGCCGTGCATGAGTCCGGAGGTCGACGAACGCGCACTGATGGTGCTTAAGCATTCATCGAGGCATGTGGGTCCGGGTACAGGCACGCCGCCAGCTTGGACGGCATGCCAATACGCGTCTTGAAGAAGTCGATAAAATTCGCTAAAAGGTGAGCTAATTCGATCGTGGGGCACATGGCACATTGCGGCATTCGCCGTGGACCGGCGGCCAAGGAGGCATGCGATCGCTTGGAGTGACTAGCGTGGCTGAGACGTACCGAATTGGGCCTTTCTTGTTGGATGCCGAGGCGCAAGCGCTTACCCAGGACGGGAAGCCGGTGGCCTTGGGTCAACGGGCAGTGGCGGTCCTTGTAGTGCTCGTGCGCGCAACCCAGGAGTACGTACCAAAGACGCGGATCATGGAAGTGGCATGGCCTGGCATGGTCGTCGAGGAGAACAACCTCTCCGTCCAAATTTCAGCGATTCGCCGCGTGCTCGCTCATGCTCCGGACGGTGAAGGTTGGTTGGAGACGCTGGCGCGGCGGGGGTATCGCTTCGTCGGACCGGTCACCGCCGTCCCAAACAAGACCGCAGGCGACACCCTCAGCAGCAACCCGCGCTCAAATTTGCCCGAGTCGCTCACATCGTTCGTCGGCCGCGAGCGGGAACTGGCGGAGGTCAGGAAGATGTTGTCGGAAATTCGCCTGGTGACGCTGACCGGCGCTGGCGGCGTTGGCAAGACGCGGCTCGCGCTGCGCGTCGCCGCCGAATTGATAGAGCGTTTTCCAGATGGCGTATGGTTGGTGGAGTTTGCCGCCCTGTGGGAACCGGGCCTCGTGCCGCAGACCGTGGCCACGGTTCTCGGACTCAAGGAGGAGCCAAGCAAGAGCCTGATGCAGACCTTTGTCGAGCACCTGCAGGGCAAATGCCTTCTCCTGGTGCTGGACAACGCCGAACACCTGCTCGGCGCGTGCGCGGAACTGGTGGAGGTCCTGCTGCGCCAGTGTTCGCAGGTCACGCTGCTCGTCACAAGCAGGGAGCAACTGGGGGTGACGGGTGAACTGATCTACCGGGTGCCGTCGTTGTCGACCCCTGAACTGTCGCGCGATGCTACGGCACACAGCCTCGTGGACTACGAGTCGGTGCGGCTGTTCACCGAGCGGGCGCAATTCCAACTGCCTCAGTTCGCCGTCTCTGATCGAAATGCGCCCGCGCTCGCCAGCATCTGCCAGCACCTGGACGGCATCCCGCTGGCCATCGAACTGGCGGCCGCCCGAGTGCGCTCCATGTCGGTGGAGGAAGTAAACCATCGCTTGGACCAGCGGTTTCGCCTGTTGACGGGAGGTTCGCGCACCGCGCCGCGCCGGCAGCAAACGCTGCGCGCGGCGCTCGACTGGAGCTACGACCTGCTGAGTGACGCCGAGAAGGCGCTGCTCGGTCGCCTGTCGGTGTTTGCGGGTGGCTGGATGCTCGAATCAGCTGAGCATGTCGGCGGCGGCGAGGATGTGCAGACCTGGGAGATGCTGGACCTGCTCACCGCGCTGGCCGACAAGAACCTGGTGGAGACTGAGGAGCGTGAAGGTGCGACCCGGTATCGGCTGCTGGAGACGGTGCGCCAGTATGCGCAGGAATTGCTGCGGGAACGTGGGGAAGAACCGCTGTGGCAGGGGCGGCACTTGATGCACTTCCTCGCATTGGCCGAAGAAGCAGAGCCGGAGTTGAAGGGCAAGGATCAGCAGCCGTGGCTGGACCGGCTGGAGACCGAGCACGACAACCTTCGCGCGGCGCTCGCATGGGCAACGACCGCGGGCGGGGATGCCGCAGGCGGGCTGCGGCTGGCCGGTGCGCTCTGGCGGTTCTGGTTGGTACGCGGATATCTTTGCGAAGGCCAGGGCTGGCTTTCCGGGCTGCTGGCTGCGGCACCGAGGGGGCAGGCGGCGGCCCGCGCCAAGGCACTCCACGGGGCCGGCGTATTGGCGTGGCAGCAGGGCTACTATGGGGCTGCGCGGGCGCTGCACGAGCAGAGCCTGGCGATCCAGCGGGAGCTGGGCGACCGGCAGGCCATAGCCGGTTCACTGAACAACCTTGGGCTCGTGGCGTGGCAGCAGGGCGACTATGCGGCTGCGCGGGCGCTGTACGAGCAGAGCCTAGCGATCCGGCGAGAGCTGGGCGACCGACAGGACATAGCCGGTTCATTGAACAACTTTGGGCTCGTCGCGTACAGGCAGGGCGACTATTTGGCCGCCATTGCGTTGTACGAAGAAAGCCTGACGCTCCAGCGGGAGTTGG
The DNA here is from genome assembly GCA_046594415.1 of Casimicrobiaceae bacterium. GTDB lineage: Bacteria > Pseudomonadota > Gammaproteobacteria > Burkholderiales > Casimicrobiaceae > VBCG01. Next base: position 8,752 of record JBKJSU010000424.1, read on the forward strand.
GCGACCGGCAGGGCATTGCCGCCTCGCTGAACAACCTTGGGAACGTGGCCAACGATCAGGGCGACTATTCGGCTGCGCGGGCGCTCCTGGTAGAGAGCCTGACGACTTTTCGGGAGTTGGGCGACCGTCATGGCATTGCGATGGCGCTGACCAGCCTGGGGAATGTGGCCGACGAGCAGGGAGACTATTCGGCTGCGCGGGCGCTGTACGAGCAGAGCCTGGCGATCCGGCGGGAGCTGGGCGACCGTCATGGCATTGCCGTCTCGCTGACCAACCTGGGGATGCAGGCATCCCATCAGGGCGACTATTCGGCCGCCCGAGCGCTGTACGCAGAGAGCCTGGTGATTGCGCGGGAGCTGGGCGACCGGCGAGGCATCGCGATGGTGCTGAACAACCAGGGACTCGTGGCGTACGAGCATGGCGACTATTTGGCCGCCATTGCGTTGTGCGAAGAAACATTGGCGCTCCAACGGGAGATGGGCGACCGGCAGGGCATCGCGTCGTCGCTAGAAGGACTTGCCTACATCGCTTTCGCCCTAGCTGGGCCCGGCCGTGCGGGCCGCATATGGGCCGGGGCGGAGCGGCTGCGGGAGGAGATTGGCTGCCCGCTGCCGCCCAGCGACCGACCCCGCTACGAACGTCTCGTTGCCGCCGCGCGGGCCGCCATCGGCGATAACCTCGCCTTCGACCTGGCCTGGCAGGAGGGCCGCGCGATGGGGTTGGAGCAGGCCATCGAATACGCGCTTGAGAAAACCGATGCGTAATCTACCAAGGGGTCCCCCGAGGAGAACTACCCCAATGACCGCTCTCGGTGGATGCGAACGGCTGGAACGGGGCGGGTCTTGCCGAAAGACCCAAGTGAAAGCGGCCGATCGGTTGCGATTGTGTACGCGTTAAACGTAGGAGACCGCAAATGACCGGTCATCGAGCTTCCTGATCGTCACGACGTACTGAGCGAACGGCCGCTTACAAGGTGAACCGGTCGGTCGGCGAAAAAATCGCTACCGACTGGAGTGGGTCGATATCACCAGTACGATTGCATAGGGAGCTGACGTTAGACCAGGCTTTCATTCGGGTCGGTGGCACAAGGCTTCGAAGGTCTGGTCTGGAGATTTCGTGGCTGCGCGTGCGACCTTGCGCTACGTCGGCTGTACTTTGGAACCGGTCGTTCCCGACGAGATTTTCGTTGGGTCGTAATACCCGCTCCTGGCCGGTTGCGGTACGCCCGCGATCTTCCTCAGATGTCCATGTCCGCTGCTGGTCACGTTGCCGACCATCGCGCTGACGTGACCGAACGCCGCTTGGGTCGGATATCGGTATCCATGGAACAGCGATACCGATGTCCACTCCCAGCGAATTGCCCACCGACAGTCAAAATTCCACACACAAACAATCGCCAACCACGCGGTGGAATTGTGGTGCATCTGCGTAGAAATGCCGTTGGTATCGCGGCGGGACACGACCCGGGGACCCGCAATGTTGCGTTGGCAGGACGGCAGGCGCACCGTTATATGGTTCAATACG
>JBKJSU010000160.1:0-4349 GCA_046594415.1 Casimicrobiaceae bacterium
CCGGGCCGCAATTCCTCCGCGACGAAGGGCGCCACGGCGGCCGTAGCGGCGAGCGTGCGCGCGTAGCGGATGGCGGCAATGGCGCACGCACGATCCTCGGGCGTGGACAGGTAGTGCGGCTGCATCGCCGGTGGCGCCAGCGGATCGACCGATGTGATACGCACGAATCCGCGCGAGCCTGGGCGCAACTGGCACACGCTGAATGTGAAGCCCGGAAACGGATGTGGCTTGGCACCCGCCATGTCGGCCGACAGCGTGGCGAAATGAAACTGGATATCCGGCGTGGCGGCGTCCGGCATCACGCGCGTGAACAGTCCGCCCTGGTTGATGCCCACCGCCAGCGGCCCGCGCCGCGCGAACACCCACCTCATGCCGATCAGTAGCGACCGCCACCACGAGTTGAGGTCGTCGTTGGTCGTGATCGGCTTGGTGCAGCGAAACAGAAGGCGCAGTTGCAGGTGATCCTGCAGGTTCTCGCCGACCCCTGCCCGTGCGCAAACTACCGGAATCCCGAACTTCGACAGCAGGCTTGCCGGTCCCACGCCGGACAACTGCAACAACTGCGGACTCTGCAGCGCGCCCGCCGCCAGGATCACTTCGCGTTCGGCGCGCGCCGTGTGCAGTGTGCCGCCCTGCCGGTATTCGACGCCCACTGCGCGAGTGCCGTCGAACAGCACGCGCGTAGCCTGCGCGTTCGTGCGCACCTCGAGATTGGCGCGCTTGCGCGCTGGCCGCAGGTAGCCGACTGCAGTGCTGCAGCGCAGGCCGTTACGGGTGAACAACTGGAAATAGCCGACACCTTCCTGCTCGCCGCCGTTGAAGTCGTCGGTGCGCGGCACCCCCAGCTGCTCCGCGCCCTCGATGATCGCCTCGATCAGCTCGTGGCGCTCACCGATATCGGAGCACGCCAGCGGACCGTCGGCGCCATGCGTGGCGCTGGCGCCGCGCTCGTTGCCCTCGCTGCGAATGAAGTAGGGAAGCACGTCGCGCCAGCCCCATCCAGCGTTGCCGGCCGCGGCCCACGCGTCATAGTCCGCGGGTTGGCCGCGGACGTAGATCAGGCCGTTGATCGACGACGATCCGCCCAGCACGCGGCCCCGCGGCCAGTAGATCCTGCGATCGAGCATCCCCGGATCGGGCTCGGTGTGAAACCCCCAGTTGTAGACGGGGTGGAACATCGTCTTGCCGTAGCCGATCGGGATATGGATCCACACGTACCGATCCGCCGGGCCGGCCTCCAGCATCAACACGCGATGACGGCCGTCGGCCGACAGGCGATTGGCCAGCACGCACCCGGCGGTGCCGCCACCCACGATGATGTAGTCGAACGCTTTCATGGCAGGGATCGTCGCGCATGCATGGCGAAGGTGCAATCGAAGTGAACGAAAGAAGGAGATAGCTTATCGAAAATTGAAATCTTCATCGTCGAATTTTGCGGAAATGTGTTGCCATTCGCGATCACGTTGTCTACATTTCTCGAACGCAGATCGCCGAAGACGCGACGCGTCGCACCCACGCCGGGCCATCCGGCGTGGCATCAGTCAAGGAGGATTCATGCAAAGTCATTGGCTCGTCAGGAGTGCGGCGGCGATCGTCGCCACGGCCTTCGCCGCAAGCGTTGCCTTCGCGCAAACCGCGCAGGCGCCGGTGAAGATGCGCATCCAGACTGCGGTCCCTTCCGCCAGCATGTACTTCGAATTGCTGAAGCGGATGGGCGATCGCATCGACAAGATGTCCGCCGGGCGCATCAAGATGGAAATGCTGCCCGACGGCGCGATTGTCGGCGCCTTCGAGATTCTCGATGCAGTGGATAAGGGCATCGTCGAAGGTGGCTACGCGTGGACGCATTATTGGTCCGGCAAGAATCCGACGGCCGGGCTGTTCAGCAACCCGATGGCAGGCGCCGGCGTCGGACTCGACCAGCTCTCGCACGTGGCGTGGATCTACGAGGGGGGAGGCTACGACCTCTACCGCAAGCTCTACAAGGATGTGCTGAAGGTCAACGTCGAGCCCCTGTTCGTGCAGCCGATGGGCCCGGATCCGCTGGGTTGGTTCAAGACCCCGATCAACTCCGTCGCCGATTTCAAAAAGATGAAGTACCGCGCACCGCCTGGCATCACCGGCGAAATCTTCAAGGAAATGGGCGTGGCGGCCGTGGCGATGCCCGGCGGCGAAATCGTTCCGGCCGCGCAGCGCGGCGTGATCGATGCAGCCGAATGGATCGGCCCCGCCGACGACTTGAACCTCGGCCTGCAGACCATATGGAAAAACTATTACTTGCAGGGCCTGCACCAGTCGACCGACATCGGCGAGATCCTGATCAACAAGACCGTGTGGGACAAGCTCACGCCCGACCTCCAGGAGATCATGCGGACCGCCGCGATGGCTTCGATGATGGAGACGTACACGTTCAACGTGTACCGCAACGCACAGGCGGTCGTGCGGCTGCGCAACGAGTTCAAGGTCACGATCCACGACACGCCGAAGGATTTCTTCCCGGAATTCATCCGCGCGACCAACGTGGTCCTCGAACGGTACTCGGCCAAGGACGCGTTCTTCAAGCAGGTGCTGGACTCGCAGCGCAATTTCGCGAAGGTCGTCGTGCCCTACTGGACCAAGATCAACGATCTTTATTCCAACATGGGCAACGCGGCATTGGCGGCGCCACCGAAGTAACGCCATGCCGGCGGCGCACGGGCGCCGCCGGTACCGCAGGCGGCGCGGCCTCGCGCCGCCCCCCCCTACCGCCATCGCCGGAGCCCTCATGACTGCAGTCCCTGCGGGACTCGCGCGGCTGACCCGCGCAATCGAGCGCGTGACGCGCTTCACCGGCAAGGCCGTGTCGTGGCTGATCGTGCCGATGGTGCTGTCGCTGGTTTGGGAAGTGTTCGCGCGCTATCTCTTCAATGCGCCGACGATCTGGGCCTACGACATGACGTTCATCCTCTACGGCACGTTTTTCATGGTCGGATCGGCGTGGACCCTGCAGCGCAGCGGCCACATCCGCACCGATTCCTACTACAGCGGCTGGTCCACGCGCACCCAGGCGATCGTCGACCTCGCCTGCTACGCCGTGTTCTTCTTCCCCGCGATGGCCGTCTTCACATGGCTCACCTCGGAATATTTCTGGAAGTCATTCCAGCAGGGCGAGCGGATCGTCACCAGTCCGTGGCTGCCGCTCATCTGGCCGTTCAAGTTCATGATGCCGCTGTCCGGTGGGTTGCTGCTGCTGCAGGGGATTGCCGAATGCATCAAGTGCTGGGGTCGCGTCAAAGGCGATCCCCTGGCCGACATGCCCGCCACCGACGAAGGCGAGGCGCTGACGTGAGGCCCGCCGCGACGAGCCGGAGGTGCCGGCCATGAGCACCGAATGGTTCGGCATCCTGTCGCTGGCCGTCCTCTTCGGCGCCATCTTCATCGGTTTTCCGATCGCGTTCACGCTGATCGCGGTCGCCATGATCGGCGGCTATGTCGCGCTGGGGCCGCTTGCGCTGCATCTCATGACCCTGCAGTTTTTTTCCGTGATGCGCGACCCCACGCTCGCATCGGTGCCCTTCTTCCTCTTCATGGGCTACCTGCTCGAACAGTCGGGCCTGATGGAGCGGCTGTTTCGCGGCGTGCAACTGGCGCTTGCCGGCGTGCGCGGGTCGCTCTACATCGCTGTCCTGCTCACCGCCACGATCTTCGCCGCGGCCACGGGTATTGTCGGATCGTCGGTGACGCTGCTGGGCGTGATGGCGGCGCCGGCGATGAAACGCAGCGGCTACGATATCCGGCTGTCGGCGGGCGCAATCACCGCGGGCGGCACGCTGGGCATCCTCATCCCGCCGTCGGTGATGCTGATCGTGATGGGCCCAGTCGTGGGCGTGCCTGCCACGGACCTGTTCGCGGCAGCGGTGATCCCGGGGCTTCTGCTGGCCTTTCTTTACATCGTCTATACGCTCGTGCGCTGCTACATGAATCCCGAGCTGGGGCCGCCGCTGCCGATGGCAGAGCGTGCCGGCTCCGTGGGCGAAATCATCAAGGAACTGGTCGTGGGCATTGCGCCGGTGGTCGTCGTGATTGCCGCCACCCTGGGCGTGATCCTCGCCGGCATTGCCACGCCCACCGACGCGGGAGCCGTCGGCGCATTTGCGGTGCTGCTGCTCACGCTCGCCTACCGGCGCATGACGTGGGTCGGCTTCCGCAAGGCCGTGTACTCGACGCTGCTCACGTCGTGCATGATCCTGCTACTGGTCGCCGCGTCGAATTACTTCGGCGCGGTGTTCTCGCGGCTGGGCAGCGCATCGATGATCGCCGAATGGCTGCTGAGCCTCGACCTGCCGCCCACCGCGATGCTGCTGCTGATC
>JBKJSU010000221.1:0-8068 GCA_046594415.1 Casimicrobiaceae bacterium
TTGTCCGCTCTACGCAATGCATTTGCGGCTGCCAGCACTAACGACGTCGTCACTATGGAGTATTCAAGCCCCGGGGCAATGGCGTTGGCAAGCCGCGCGATGATCGCCTCCGACGCACGGATACTATCGTTGGTGTCACTGCTGCTGGTATTGGTGATACTCGCGGCGGTGTATCGCTCGACGTCGATGGTATTGGTGTGTCTGGTTCCGGCGGCTGCCGGACTTGTCGCGGGTATCGTTGTCATCAGCCTGGTATTTGGCAGTGTCCATGGCATTGCGCTGGCGTTCGGCGCAACCTTGCTGGGCGAGGCTGTCGATTACCCGAGCTACCTGTTGACGCAGGTCGACGCTGCAACTCCAATGGGCGTGATTCGGAAGCGATTTGGGACGACCCTCCGTTTGGCGATTTTGACCACAGCCTTCGGTTCGCTAGCGCTCGTTGCCAGTGGATTTCCCGGCCTGGTCCAACTCGGATTGCTCACAATTGTCGGTGTACTCGTTGCAGGTGCCGTCACCTGGTGGGTCCTTCCGCATTGGATTCCCGCGCATTGGGTTCCCGCAAGGTCGTGGCAATGGACCAAGCGTGTTCCACTCAACGGTGTCCCCGGCTGGTTGCGCTGGTCGATCATTTTGTGTGGCGGTATCGGCGTTGCGATTCTGAGCTGGGGCAAGCCATGGTGGAATGACGATCTCGCCGCGATGAATCCTTTGCCCGCCACGTTCAAGGAGCGCGATATCCGAATTCGCACGGCGATTGGCGCCCCCGACGCTCGTTTCATGGTTGTCGTGAGCGGCACTACAAAGGAGGACGCATTGCGTGGAAGTGAAGCACTGCGGCCGACGCTGGTGCAATGGGTGGCGAATGGCACGATCGGCGCATTTGACCTGATTAGCGACTACCTACCAAGCGAGGCCACCCAGACACGACGACGGGAGGCGCTGCCAGCTGCCGCGGTGCTCCAGGAAAGTCTTGGTCTCGCGATGACCGGATTGCCGTTTCGACCTGAAGCCTTTGCGCCCTTCCTGCGGGATATTGAAGTAGCCAGGAACGCACCATTGTTGACGTCCGCCGATTTCGCGGGCTCGGCGCTTGGCCTCAAGGTCGAAAGCCTGTTGCGGCGAGGTGACGATGGATGGCACGTCGTGGTTCCGCTGTCGCGGATGAAAGATGGGGCGGCGCTGGCTACGCTGCTGCCCGTTGACAGTTCTTTACAGGCACGTGTACTCGATCTGCGCGCCGAATCGAAAGCGATGATGGCGGCGTACAGACAGCAGGCGGTCGTGTCGTCGTTGATCGGCTTTGCGCTGATCGCAGGACTGCTGAGCCTGGGGCTGCGCAGCGTACGCCGGGCTTTGCACGTTCTGACCCCGGTGGTTCTTGGCGTAGGCTTCACGGTCGGAATACTGGTGGCGGCCGGAATGTCGCTGACGGTATTTCATTTCGTGGCATTGCTCCTCACCGCGGGCATCGGCGTGAATTACTCACTGGTAATGGAACATGGAGTCACTGGAAACGTTTCTCCCGCATCAACGTGGCGAACCCTTGCGGTAGTAAGCAGCACGGCGCTTTGCACGTTCGGATTGCTTGGCGCATCCGGCACGCCTGTTCTCCGGGCTATCGGGATCACCGTCTGCCTAGGCGTCGTTCTTTGCCTGGTGTTCGGGGGATTGCTGATCAGAACGAGTGCGGATAGCCGTGTCGCACGATGTTAACGGATGCTATTCCCATCGTCGCCTATACGCTGACCAATGCATGCGGCGTTGGCGAGCAACAGGTGTGGCGCGCGCTGACCGGGGATGCCAGTGGGCTTCGTCCGAATGATCTTGTCCCGGCTGACGGTCTCGATACCTGGATCGGACGCGTCGCCGGCCTTGAGCAGTACTCACTTCCCCCCGCATTGGCGCGGTTCGATTGCCGCAATCATCGGTTGGCGCTCGCCTGCCTCGAACAGGATGGATTTGCAGCTGCGGTGCGCGCTGCCGGAGCACGGCACGGGACAGATCGTATTGGCGTGTTTGTCGGCACCAGCACTTCGGGTATCTTCGCCACGGAACTTGCGTATCAGCAACTGCATGGCGCGTCCGGCGCGAACGGTGCGGCGCTGCAACTTTCGCCGGAGTTCTACCGTTATCGCCACTGCATGTATGCGGTATCCGATTTCGTCCGCACCAGGCTCGACCTCAAGGGGCCGGCAATGACGGTGTCAACGGCTTGTTCGTCAAGCGCCAAGGTTTTCGCACAGGCCGCACGTGCGATTGCCGCAGGCATCTGCGACGCAGCTGTGGTGGGGGGGGTGGACAGCCTCGCGCTGTCGACGCTGTACGGATTCAATTCACTCGGATTGCTGTCACGCCGACCTTGTGCGCCGTTTGACGCCAACCGCGATGGCATATCGATCGGCGAAGCGGCGGGCTTTGCCTTGCTCGAGCCCGGTGCGGACGCAGCGACCGCGCTGGTTGGCTATGGCGAAAGTTGCGACGGGTATCACATGTCGAGCCCGCACCCGCAAGGCGCCGGCGCCGCGATGGCGATGCGCGATGCATTGGCGTCGGCGTCACTGCGGTCGGGCGACATGGATTACGTCAACCTGCACGGTACTGGAAGCCAAGCCAACGATGTGGCGGAAGACCTGGCGATGGTCACGGTATTCGGGCCTGGCATGCAGGCGGGGTCCACCAAGGGTTGGACCGGGCATACGCTTGGGGCGGCAGGGATCACGGAAGCGTTGCTCACGGTCATGGCCATTCGTGGCGGCTGGCTTCCCGGGACACTCAATTGCCGCACGCCGGATTCGAAAATGCAAACCCGGATTGCAACGACGTCGCAGCCAGCCGTGATTCGCCACGCCATGAGTAATTCGTTCGGCTTTGGCGGTAACAACTGCAGTCTCATTTTCGGCGCACTTGCATGAAGCCATTGGAAATTCATGGCGTCGGCGTTTGCGCGCCAGGGGCGGAAGATTGGGAGTGCGCGCGATCCGTGCTGCGCGACGAGCGTCCATTTGAGGCACGTCCACTGGCGAAGCTCGACATTCCCATGCTGCCTGTCGCCGAACGCAGGCGCGTAAATGCAACGTCGCGCCTTGCCACTCATGCCGCCATGCAGGCGGTGGCACATCTTGCGGTCGAAGAGCGTGCGCAATTGCCATCGGTTTTCGCGTCCGCCAATGGTGACGGCGCGGTGCTGGCAAACATGCTGGATGCGCTCGCGCGGCAACCTGCCACGATGTCGCCGACACTGTTCCACAACTCGGTGTTCAATGCGCCATCGGGTTATTGGACCATTGCAAGCCAAGTGCGCGTGCCTTCGATCACCGTCTCTGCCGGCGGGGCCACATTTGCCGCAGGGCTTATGGAAGCGGGAATCGAGGTGCTTACCTCGGGCACGCAGGTGCTCTATATCGTCTACGACATAGCCTTTCCCGATTCATTGCGAGACTTTGCCATCGAAGGTGATGCATTTGCCTGTGCGCTGCTTCTTGGGCCTCCGACATCAGCGCCATCAAATTTCGGACGGCTTGCCGGCTGGAGTCGCCCTGTGCAGCACGTGGGGTCACCAATTGTTTCCGCTCCGATCACAGCGCACTTTGGGGGCAATCCCGCGTCCGCGGCATTGCCGCTGCTGGCGGCGATTGCACGCGGCGCCGCATCGTCCGTCATGCTTCCGTATCTCGACGGCGGCAGCATCGAACTGAATTATCTGCCGTGAACCCGGACGCCTACGACATTCGCGGGCTCGTGCCGCACCAAGGGGCGATGTGCTTGCTCGATTCTGTCGAGTATTGGGACGCTTCCAGGATTGTTTGCACGACCGAACAGCATCGGCTGGCAGGCAACCCTCTGGTGGTCGATGGCCGGCTGTCCACGGTCAGTGCGATAGAATTTGCGGCGCAGGCCATGGCCGTCCATGGCGCACTTGCGGCGCCGCGGCGAGACAGGCCTGCGTTTGGCATGTTGCTGAGCGTGCGCAATTGCCTTCTCCATTGTGACCGGTTGGATCAGGTACCCGGAATTCTCCACGTCAAGGTCGGCAAAGTGGCAGGAAGCCAGCTCATGCTCATGTACGAATTCGGACTCTTTACAGGCGAACAATGTCTGGCCGAGGGTCGCGCCACTGTCATCCTGCACGCACCTTCAGGCGAGGGCGTCCGTTCATGAAACGTGCACTGGTGACTGGCGGTAGCGGCACGATTGGAGCGGCGATTTGCCGTAAATTGGGCGCATCCGGTCACTACGTTTACGTACATGCCCACCAGCACATGGGGAAAGCGCAGCTGGTTGCTGCTGAAATTGTCGAGGCAGGTGGTTGCGCAGAAGCGGTCCGCTTCGATGTCACTGACGCGCTGGAAACGGGTCGAGCACTCAATGCGCTGCTCGATGCAGGGGCGGTGCAGATTCTCATCAACAATGCGGGTTCCAATGACGACGCCCCGCTCGTCGGGATGCGGCATGCTCAGTGGAGCGGAGTAATCGATGTTGTTTTGCATGGCTTTTTCAACGTCACACAGCCATTGCTGATGCCAATGATTCGTACGCGTTGGGGGCGAATCGTCAATGTCGCATCGGTTGCGGCAATTGCAGGCAATCGCGGCCAGGCCAACTACGCCGCCGCCAAGGCCGGTCTGATTGCTGCCGGCAAGTCTCTGTCGCTGGAAATTGCGCGAAAAGGCGTGACCGTCAACGCAGTGGCTCCGGGGATTATCGAATCGCCGATGGCCGAGCGGGCATTCGATGCCGAACGAATCAAGGAGCTGGTGCCCATGCGGCGCGCAGGAACGCCAGAGGAAGTGGCGGAGGTGGTCGGCTTTCTGACCTCCGATGCCGCGTCGTACATTTCGGGCCAGGTACTGTCCATTAATGGCGGCATGATGTGATGCGGTTAGCGGTCGTCATTCCTGCGTATAACGAGGCCAGGACGATTCACGCCATCGTGCAGCAGGCGCTTGTGCAGACTGCCATCGTCATCGTGGTCGACGATGGTTCCACTGACGGTACCGGCGAAGCGCTGGCAGGGCTGCCGGTGGTCCTGTTGACGCATGCGGAAAACCAGGGCAAGGCGGCTGCATTGTGGGATGGATTTCGCGTGGCACTTGAATATGACCCCGACTTCGTCGCTACACTTGATGGCGATGGTCAGCACCTGCCCGCCGACGTGGAGACGCTCGTTCGGGTGGCAGCTGCCAATTCGGGCAGCATCGTCATTGGAGCGCGCTTGAACAATCGGCACAATGCGCCGTTGGCCCGACGATTCGCCAATCGTTTTGCGGATTTCTGGATCTCTTGGGCCGCGGGTTACCCAATTACTGATTCCCAGTCGGGTCAACGTGTTTATCCGGCTTCACTGCTACGGGGCGTGCAGGTGCGCCACGACCCTGGTGCCGCATTCACTCTTGATAGCGAGATACTGATCCGCGCTTCCCAGCTGGGCTACCAGAGCGTGGCCGTCCCGATTTCGACCACCTATCTCCCGGATGCGCGGGCAAGCCATTTCCGGCCCGTGCGAGACATTGGAAGGATCGTGGTCATGGTCGCAAAGTCACTGCTGGCGCGAGGCATGCACCTGACGGGGCTTTGGAATGCGCTGGGACGCACACCGTGCATTGTCCGACCCGGTGAGGCTTCGGCGCCTATTCCATCAGACTGTGAACATGTCTGAGCGTAGTTTCGGCACCGGAATGGTCTGCTGATGCAACGCATCCCCGCCCGCCCCGGCGACACGCTGGCCGCCGTCGAGACGCCCGCGCTGGTCGTCGATCTCGATGTGTTCGAGCACAACCTCGACCTGATGGCGGATGTCGTGCACGGCTCGGGCCTGCACTTGCGTCCCCACGCCAAGGCGCACAAATGTCCCGACATCGCCAAGGCACAGATTGCGCGCGGCGCCATTGGCATCTGTTGCCAGAAGGTCGACGAAGCCGCCGCGTTTGTAGCCGCGGGCATCGCCAACGTGCTGGTCACTAACGAGGTCGTGACGCCGAGCAAGATGGTGCGCCTGGCCGCACTCGCGCAGGCAGCCACCATTGGCGTTCTCGTCGACAACCCGATGGTTCTCGCCGACCTGTCCGCAGCCGCCGTGATGGCGGGTGGAACGCTGCACATCTATGTCGAAATCGATGTGGGCGCGCATCGCTGCGGTGTGCCCCCCGGAGAGCCTGCGGTCGCGCTTGCGCGGGCGGCTGCCGGGCTGCCGGGACTCGTCTTCCGCGGCCTGCACGCCTATCAGGGCGGCGCGCAGCACCTGCGCACGCCGGACGAACGCATCATGGCCATTGCGGAGGCGAGCGCGCTGGCGCTGAAGTCCAAACAGATGATCGAGCGCGCCGGCATTGCCTGCCCCGTGGTCACCGGTGCGGGCACCGGCACGTGGCAGCTCGAGCGCGACAGCGGCATCTATACCGAGCTGCAGCCCGGCTCCTACATCTTCATGGACGCCGACTACGGACGCAACGCGCTCGCGCCCGATCAGCATCATTTCGAGCAGAGCCTGTACGTGCTCTCGACGGTGATGAGTACGCCCACGCCGGAACGCGCGATCGTCGATGCGGGATTGAAGGCGTCGGCATTCGACTCGGGGTTGCCGCTGGTGCACGCGGCGCACGGCCTCGAGTACGTCAAGGCCTCGGATGAGCACGGCGTGCTGCGCGTGGATCCGGCGCAGGCATCGCCGCAGATCGGCGATCACGTGTGGCTCGTTCCCGGCCATTGCGATCCCACCGTCAATCTCTATGACTGGATCGTGGGCATGCGCGGCGATCGCGTCGAGTGCGTCTGGCCGGTGGCCGCGCGCGGCGCGCTGGGGTAGCCTAAAGCGTCGCGATGCCCGTGCTCGTGCGAATCATCGCCGCCACGCGTGGGGATTTGCCGAACGTCACCTTGAAGATGTCGGACAAACCCAGCGTGCCGAGCTGCGCCCGAACTGAGGCCGGCTCCGGATGCTCACCGGCGATGGCCACGAGACGCAAACCGGAATCCGGCAGCAGATCGGTCGGATGGCGCGTGCCCGACCATTGGATCAGCGTGGGCACCAGTCCACGTCCGGGGCGATGTCCATCGTCCGGCACCGTGATCTGCCAGCGGAAGTCGCCGCGCGCCATCGGCAGTACGGCGCCCAGCGCCGGCATCCGCGCGTGCGCCTCGCCGATGTCGCGCGTGCGAACCACCCAATGCGCCAGTGCCGGGCCTTCCGCCAGGTCCGCCTTCATCCGCGGCTCGTCCAGGTCGAACCAGCGTGGGCGTCCGGGCGCGGCCCCTTCCGGATCGACGGCAATCACCTCGAGGTAGAACCGCGGACCAAGCGAAAGCAGCGCATTGTGCGTACCCATCTGCACATGCTTGCCGCCGGGTTGTGGTCGTACCCCCAGCGTGTTCTCGACCCAGTCGCAGCCTTCCCGCACCGTCAACGCAGCGACGACCAGGTGATCGGGCTCGACCTGAAGAGGACTCATCGGGCGAGCGTTTCGTCCGGCGAAAAATCGAGCTCGACGCGTGCCCCGTTGGGATCGAAGAAGAACACCTGCCAGATGTTGGTGCCCGTCTGCTGGCGGCACGCGTATTTGATGCTGGCTGACTCCAGCGTCGCGATCGTGTCTGCGAGGCCGGTGGCGCTGAAGGCCATGTGGTCGATCACGCCGGGACGCAACTGTTCGCGCGGCTTGCCGCCGACGACGTGAAGTATCGCGGCGCTGCCCGCATAAAGCCACGCGCCGGGAAAGCCGAGATCGGGCCGCGCACCATCTGCAAGTCCGAGAAATTTTGCGTAGAACGCCACGGTGCCCGGCACGTCGTCGGTCAACACGGTGAAATGATTCATGCCGGATGTAGCCATCGCGTGGTGTCCTCCTGCCTTAGGCCGTCAGGATAATCCATCGGCGAGGAAGGCGCCGACCAACGCGGTGGCATCCGGTGCGCCGGCGTCGTTGTAGGCCAACGTCGCGTCGCCGCCGCTCCAGGCGTGGCCCAGTCCCGACACGGACACATGACGCGCCACCAGTTGCCCGTCGCGTTTCCACTCGCGGACGGTTTCAGTGCGCCCGTCGGGCAGCATTCGTTGCTGCTCGGTCGTCGGGGT
>JBKJSU010000415.1:0-9690 GCA_046594415.1 Casimicrobiaceae bacterium
GAACTGCGCGAGGAAACCGGCATCGACGCGGCGCTGCACGGCGGCCTTGCCGACTGGCTGATGTCCAACGACTATGAGATTTTTCCCCAATGGAAACATCGCTATCCCCCCGGCACCGCCCACAACACCGAACACGTGTTCGGACTGATGCTGCCGCACCCGGTGCCGGTGCAACTCGCGCCGCGCGAGCATGTGGCCTCACTTTGGCTGCCATGGCGCGATGCGGCCGCGCGCTGCTTCTCCTGGTCCAACCGCGCCGCGATCGAAACGCTGCCATTCCGCGCGGCCGCGCCGACAGGCACAACGGCATGACCTTGCGGGCGCTGGCGGCCTGCGTCGTCATCACCGCCACCGGCGTGGCGCATGCGGCGGATGCGCCAACACCGGCTGCGCCCGTCATCACGTTGAGCGCATCGGCCACGGCATCCGTCGCCAACGACCGCGTATACGCCTGGCTGCGGGCCGAGGCCGACAACGCCGACCCCGCCAAGGCTGCCGCCGACGTCAACGCGCGCATGGCCAAGGCCCTGGCGCGCGCCAAGTCGGTCGCGGGCGTGGAGGCCGCGACGTCGGGCTATTCGTCATACCAGGTCACCGAGAAGAACCAGCCGATGCGCTGGCGCGTCGCGCAGACGCTGACACTGGAAGGCGCCGACTTCGCGGCGATGGCAACCCTCGTGTCGAAATTGCAGGCCGACGATACGCTGGTGCTGTCGGGAATGAATTTCGCGGTGAGCACCGACGCGCGGCGCCGCGCCGAAGATTCCCTCACCCAGCAGGCCATCAAGGCGTGGCAGGTGCGCGCGCAGAACGCCGCCGGCGGCTTCGGCTATCCGGGGTGGCGGGCGGGCAAGGTGACCATCCAAACCGGCGACTTTGCGCGGCCCACGCCGATGTACCGGCAAAGTGCGATGGCCGCAAGCGCGCCGCCGGTCGTGCTGGACGCGGGCAACACCGACGTCACCGTCACGGTCTCGGGTGAGGCGGTGCTCGACAGCGCGCGGCCGGCCGTGCACTAGCGCTGCCTCACGCGGCCAGCGCCAGCCGCGGCCACGACTGCACCAACAGCGCGAATTCGCCGGCGGGCAGCGGTCGGCCGCCATCCGGTGCAACCCTGTGGAAAACTTCGGTATAGCGCCGGGACGACGTGTGGACGACCCTCGCGGCCGCCGCGGTGAGTCCGGCCGGCAGCCCCGCCGGCGGTGCCGTTGGCGGAACCCCCACATAGAAAAAGGGCGCCTCGAATCGAGGCGCCCTTGCGCGCGAACGGCCCTGACAACGACGACTATTCGGCGATGCCGATCGTCGGCGTTTCCGCGGGTGCCGGGGCAGGCGCCGCGCCGCTCTTGGTCAGCGCGTCTTCCTCGGCGGCGGCCTTCATCGACAACCGCACGCGGCCCTTCTCGTCGGCCTCGATTACCTTGACGCGCACGATCTGGCCTTCCTTCACATAGTCGGAAACCGCGTTGACCCGTTCCTTGGCGATCTGCGAGATGTGCAGCAGGCCATCCTTGCCGGGGATCAACTGCACGATCGCACCGAAGTCGAGCAGGCGCAGCACCGGGCCTTCGTAGATGCGGCCCACTTCCACTTCCGCCGTGATGTCCTCGATACGCTTGCGCGCGGCGTTGCAGGCGTCGGAATTGACCGAGGCGATGGTGACGGTGCCGTCATCCTTGATATCGATCGTGCAACCAGTTTCCTCGGTGAGCGCACGGATCACCGCGCCGCCCTTGCCGATCACGTCGCGGATCTTTTCCGGATTGATCTTGAACGTCATCATCCGCGGCGCGTGCTGCGAAATGTTGGTGCGGGCATGCGGCAGCGCTTCCTGCATCAGGCCGAGGATGTGCATGCGGCCTTCGCGCGCCTGCGACAACGCCACCGCCATGATTTCCTTGGTGATGCCCTGGATCTTGATGTCCATCTGCAGCGCCGTGACGCCACGATCGGTGCCGGCCACCTTGAAGTCCATGTCGCCCAGGTGATCTTCATCGCCCAGGATGTCGGTCAGCACCGCGAAGCGGTTGCCTTCCTTGATGAGGCCCATGGCGATGCCGGCGACGTGCGCCTTGGTGGGCACGCCGGCGTCCATCAGCGCGAGGCTGGCGCCGCACACCGACGCCATCGACGACGAGCCGTTGGACTCGGTGATTTCCGAGACCACGCGCATCGAGTACGAGAATTCCTCGCCGCTCGGCAGCACGGCAATGACCGCGCGCTTGGCGAGGCGGCCATGGCCGATTTCGCGGCGCTTGGGGCTGCCCACGCGGCCGGTTTCACCGGTGGCGTACGGGGGGAAGTTGTAATGGAACATGAAGCGGTCGCGGAACTCGCCCATCAACGCATCGATGATCTGCTCGTCGCGGGCGGTGCCCAGCGTGCTGACCACCAGCGCCTGCGTTTCACCGCGCGTGAAGAGCGCCGAGCCGTGCGTACGCGGCAGCACGCCGGTACGGATCGAGATGGGACGCACGGTGCGCGTGTCGCGGCCGTCGATGCGCGGTTCGCCGGCAAGAATTTGGTGCCGGACGATCTTCGATTCGAGTTCGAACATGAAATTGCCGACGGCGCGCGCGTAGTCGGGCGACGCATCGGCCGGCACGCATTCCGCGATCGCCTTCTTGGAAATTTCCTTCAGGCGCTGCTGGCGGGCCTGCTTCTGGCGCAGCTGATACGCCTCGCGCAGGTCGGCTTCGATGGATGCAGTGACCTTGGCCATCATGGCCTCATCCTTGGCCGGGGCAACCCAGTCCCACAACGGCTTGCCGCCCTCTTCCACCAGTGCGTGGATGAGTTCGATCACCGCCTGCTGTTGCTGGTGGCCGAACACCACCGAGCCCAGCATCACTTCTTCCGGCAGCTCGTGCGCCTCGGACTCCACCATCAGCACGGCGGCTTCCGTACCCGCGACGACGAGATCGAGCGTCGACGTGACGAGCTCGGTCTTGGTCGGGTTGAGGATGTACTGGCCGTCGATGTAGCCCACGCGCGCGGCGCCGATCGGGCCCGCGAACGGGATGCCCGACAAGCACACGGCGGCCGACGCGCCGATCATCGCCACGATGTCCGGATCGATTTCCGGATCCACCGACATCACGGTCGCGACGATCTGCACTTCGTTGTAGAACGCATCGGGAAAGAGCGGACGTAGCGGCCGGTCGATCAGGCGGCAGGTCAGGATTTCCTTCTCCGAGGGACGGCCCTCGCGCTTGAAAAAGCCGCCGGGAATCTTGCCGGCGGCGTAGGTTTTTTCCTGGTAATCGACGGTCAGCGGGAAGAAGTCCTGTCCCGGCTTGGCCGACTTGGCGGCGACGCACGTGACGAGCACGACGGAGTCGCCGAGGCTGGCCAGCACGGCGCCTCCTGCCTGCCGGGCGATCTCGCCCGTTTCAAGCGTGAGCGTATGGCGGCCGTAGGGAATCGATTTCTTGATGTGGTTGAACATGGTGGGGATCCCAGTAGCGACAATGGCCGGCGGCTTAAGCTCGCCCGGCCATTGCGGGGTTTCAATCGGAGGCAGGCAGCGGCGGCATTCGAACCGACGCCGGCCCGGATTATTTGCGCAGGCCCAGCTTGTCGATCAGCGCGCGATAGCCGTCGGCATTGCGCGACTTGAGATAGTCGAGCAACTTGCGGCGACGCGACACCATGCGCAGCAGACCGCGGCGCGAATGGTGATCCTTGACGTTGGTCTTGAAATGGTCGGTGAGACCATTGATGCGTGCGGTGAGCAGCGCGACCTGGACTTCCGGCGAGCCGGTGTCGCCCTTCACGCGCTGATTGTCGGCGATCACCTTCGCCTTGTCCTGAACCGTTACAGCCATCTCAAATATTCCTTTTCTCTCGCTCGTCGTTACGCGTGGGTAGGTTTCTGCTGCACTTTGGCAAAGAGGGTAATTATAAGCTGAAAAACGCTTAGATTTCAAGCGGCTTGGACATCATCGGGCCCGGGCGCCGGGATCACTCGCCGCGGCTGCGCCCGCCCCGCGACGACGTCGGCAATGCCCAGCAATTCCCGACCGCAGAACACGGCGCAGAGGCCGTCGGCCAGCGGCGCCCCGTCCACGGTACGGCCCTGGCGGAAGGCGGCGCCGGCCGCCGCGTCGACCGGCAGCCGCGGCAGGCTTTCCACCAGCGCCGCCACGGGCAGCAGCACCCCGTCACGCGCGGGCTGCTCCAGTGCCTCGAAATCGGCCAACGCAATGGCGTCGCGCAGTGCAAAACCGCCGGTGGCCGTGCGCCGCAGGCCCGCCAGGTGCGCGCCGCTGCCGAGCGCCCGCCCGAGATCCTCCGCCAGCACCCGCACGTAGGTCCCCTTGCTGCATTCGATGTCGACCACCGCGTCGGGCGGATTCCAGGACACGAGCCGCATGGCGGTTACCGTGATCGCGCGCGGCGGCCGCGGGACCTCCACGCCGGCCCGGGCGTATTCGTAATGGGCCTTGCCCTCGAATTTCAACGCCGAATAGACGGGCGGAATCTGGCTTTGCGGCCCCTCGAAGCGGCACAACGCCGTGACCAGCGCTGCCGCGGTGAACGCGTAGGGAAAGGTTGCGGTGACCGTCCCTTCGGCATCGGCGGTGGAGGTGGTCGCACCGAAGCGAATGGTGGCGGTATAGCGCTTGCCCGCGTCGAGCAGCGACTGCGCGAACTTGGTCGCCTCGCCAAAGCACAGCGGCAGCAAGCCCGATGCCAGCGGATCGAGGGTGCCGGTGTGACCGGCTTTCTGGGCGGACAGCGCGCGCTTGGCGCGCTGCAACGCCGCGTTCGACGAGAGCCCGACCGGCTTGTCGAGCAGCAGGATGCCGTCGACGCGACGGCGCGGGATGCGGACCTGGTTCATGGCGACGGCGAAGTCAGCCGTCGGCGAGCTTCTTGTCGGCCGCTACCGCGTCGTCGATCAGTTGCGACAGGCGCATGCCCGCCTCGATCGAATCGTCATAGGCGAAGTGGAGCTGCGGCACCGTGTAGAGATCGAGGCGACCTGCGAGCGCGCTGCGCAGGAAGCCACCGACGCGCGTCAACGCTTCCAGCGTGGCCGGCGCGTGGTCGCGCCCCGCCAGATGCGTGAAATGCACGGTGGCGTGCGACAGGTCCTGCGTGACGTCGACCTGCGTGACGGTCACCTCGCCCACACGCGGATCCTTCACCTCGTTGCGCAGCAGGTCGGCCAGTTCCTTCTGGATCTGGTCCCCGACCCGATGCGCCCGCTGGTTGTTCTTCTTCATCGGCGGCCACCCTTACAGCGTGCGCGATACCTCAACCACCTCGAACACCTCGAGCTGGTCGTTGACCTGCACCTCGTTGAAGTTCTTGATGGACAGGCCGCACTCGAAGCCCGCCTTCACCTCGCGGACGTCGTCCTTGAAGCGCTTCAGCGAATCGAGCTCGCCTTCGTGGATCATCACGCCGTCGCGCATCAGGCGGATGCGCGAGCCGCGCCGCACCAGGCCTTCGAGCACGTAGCAACCGGCCACCGTGCCCACCTTCGAGATGCGATAGACCTCGCGGATTTCCACGACGCCAAGCTTGCTCTCCTTCTGCTCGGGCGTGAGCATGCCGGACAGCGCCGCCTTCACCTCGTCGACGGCGTCGTAGATGATCGTGTAGTAGCGAATCTGCACGCCGCTCGATTCCGCCAGCTTGCGTGCCTGCACGTCGGCTCGCGTGTTGAAGCCGATCACGACCGCCTTGGAGGCCAGCGCGAGGTTGATGTCCGATTCGGTGATGCCGCCCACCGCGGCGTGCACGATGTTGACCTTCACCTCGTCGGTGGACAGCTTGGTCAACGCCTGCGACAGGCCTTCGTACGAGCCCTGCACGTCGGCCTTCACGATCAGCGTCAGCGTCTTGACGGCGTTTTCGCCGACTTCGCCGAACATGTTCTCGAGCTTGGTCGCATGCTGCTTGGCCAGCTTGACGTCGCGGAACTTGCCCTGCCTGAACAGTGCGATTTCGCGCGCCTTGCGCTCATCGCCCAGCACCATCACGTCCTCGCCGGCCAGCGGCACGTCGGACAGGCCCTGAATTTCCACCGGAATGGCCGGACCAGCTGCAGCCACCGGCTTGCCGTTCTCGTCGGTCATCGCGCGCACGCGCCCGAACACGGCGCCGGCCAGCACGATGTCGCCGCGCTTCAGCGTTCCCGACTGCACGAGCACCGTGGCCACGGGACCGCGACCCTTGTCGAGCCGCGCTTCGATCACGATGCCGCGCGCCGGTGCGTCCTTGGCCGCGCGCAGTTCGAGCACTTCCGCCTGCAGCAGCAAGCCGTCGAGCAGGCGTTCGATGCCGTCGCCCGTCTTGGCCGACACGGGGATGAACTGCACGTCGCCGCCGTACTCTTCGGGCAGCACGTTTTCCGCCACCAGTTCCTGCTTGACGCGATCGATGTTGGCGTCCGGCTTGTCCATCTTGTTGATGGCCACCACCAGCGGCACGTTGGCGGCCTTGGCGTGCGCAATCGCTTCCTTGGTCTGCGGCATCACGCCGTCATCGGCCGCCACGACGAGCACCACCATGTCGGTGACCTTGGCGCCACGCGCGCGCATCGCGGTGAAGGCCTCGTGGCCCGGCGTGTCGAGGAACGTGATGACGCCCTTGGCCGTTTCGACGTGATAGGCGCCAATGTGCTGGGTGATGCCACCGGCTTCGCCACTGGCCACGCGGGTGCGGCGAATGGTATCGAGCAGCGAGGTCTTGCCGTGATCGACGTGGCCCATCACCGTGACCACCGGGGGCCGCGGCAGCAACTCGGCGGCGGCTGCACCATGCGCTTCGGCGAGCAACGAATCCGGATCGTCGAGCTTGGCCGCCGTTGCCTTGTGGCCCATTTCCTCCACGATGATCATCGCGGTTTCCTGGTCCAACATCTGGTTGATCGTGACCATCGTGCCCAACTTCATCATCGCCTTGATGACTTCGGTGGCCTTGATGGACATCTTGTGGGCGAGTTCGGCCACGGTGATCGTTTCGGGCACCGACACGTCCCGGATCACCGGACCGCTAGCACCCGCGCCGGCATCGCCGCCGTCATCGTCGCGATGGCGACCGCCAACCTTGGGTCCGCGCCAGCCCGGCGTGGCAGCGCCGCCCGTGTCACCACGCAGCTTCAGCGCACGTCGACGCGCCGCTTCTTCCTGGAACACCTGTCCCGGCGCCTTCTTGGTGGCGCGATCGCGTTTCTCGCCCGGCTTGGCCGCGGGGCGATGCAGCGTGCCTTCCGTGGCGACCTTGGCGCCGGCAGCAGGCGCCTTGGCGGCAGCAACCTTGGCAGCTTCCTCCGCAGCGAGCTTGGCCACGACTTCCTCGGCATCGCGCTCTTTCTTCGACTTGCGCGCCGACTCCTGCACCTGCCGTTCGCGCAGCTCGTCCGTCTGCCGCTTCTGCAATGCGTGGCCCTTGCGCGTTTCTTCCTCGCGCAAGGCAATTTCCTTCGCCGACAGCAGCGACGCCGGCGCTGCCGGTTTGGCCGATGCAGCGGCGGACGCGGCTACGGCCGGAGGCGCTTCGACCTCGGGCTCCACCGCCGCGACGGGAATTTCGACGACAGGCGGCACTTCGGCCACGATCTCGACCGGCGCCTCGACGATTGCCTCGACTGGGGCTTCGACGGGTGCGTCGGCCGGCGTTGCGGAAACTTCGTCCTCGCGCCGGACCAGCACGCGCTTCTTGCGCACTTCGACCTGGATGGTGCGGGCCTTGCCCGTTGAATCGGCGGCCTTGATCTCGGTGGTCTGCTTGCGCGTCAGCGTGATGCGCTTCTTGGGCTCCGCTGCGGCGCCGTGCTGCTTGCGCAGATAGTCGAGCAGGCGTGTCTTGTCCTGCTCCGTGAGCTTGTCGCCCTCGTTCTTGCCGTCGACGCCGGCGGCGGTCAACTGCTCGACCAAAGCGCCGGTGGGCATCTTGAGTTCCGATGCGAATTGTTCGATGGTGGTCTGGGCCATGCCGTTCTCCTGCGCGTTGGATACGCGCCTTACTTCAACGCGCCGCTGGTGGCGGCGACTTCGGTTACGGCTTCGGCTTCGAACCAGTGCGCGCGGGCCTTCATGATCAGGTCCTGCGCGCGCTCGGCTTCGATGCCGGTCAATTCGGTCAGTTCGTCACCCGCCAGGTCCGCCAGCGCATCGCGTGTGATGATGCCGTTGGCGGCGAGCTTGCTGGCGATCTCGGTGTCCATGCCTTCGAGGTTCAGCATCGCCTCCTCGACATTTTCCACCGATTCTTCGCGGACGATGGCTTCGGTCAGCAAGGCGTTGCGCGCCCGGCTGCGCAATTCGTTGACCGTGTCCTCGTCGAAGGATTCGATTTCCATCATCTCGGTGATGGGGACATAGGCAACTTCCTCGAGCGACGTGAAGCCTTCGCCGATCAGGATGTCGGCCACTTCCTCGTCGACGTCGAGCTTGGCGATGAAGAGACTGCGCAGGCGTCCGGTTTCGCTCTCGGACTTCTGCTGCGATTCTTCCACGCTCATCAGGTTCAATTGCCAGCCGGTGAGTTCGGAGGCAAGGCGCACGTTCTGCCCGCTGCGGCCAATGGCGATCGCGAGGTTTTCTTCGTCGACCACCACGTCCATAGCATGTTTTTCCTCGTCGACCAGGATGCTCTGCACTTCGGCCGGGGCCAGAGCATTGATCACGAACTTGGCCGGATCCTCGGAGAACAGGATGATGTCGACACGCTCGCCGGCGAGTTCGTTGGTGACCGCGGTGACGCGCGAGCCGCGCATGCCGATGCACGTGCCTTGTGGGTCGAGGCGCGGGTCATTGGATTTGACGGCGATCTTGGCGCGGATGCCGGGATCGCGGGCCGCCGCCTTGATTTCGATCAGGCCTTCCTCGATCTCAGGCACTTCGAGCTCGAAGAGGCGCATCAGGAATTCGGGGGCGATGCGCGACAGGATCAACTGCGGGCCCTTGGCCGTGCGGTCGATCTTCATCACGTAGGCACGCATGCGGTCGCCCACGCGCAGCATTTCCTTCTGGATCAGCTGGTCGCGCGGGATCACGCCTTCGATGCGGCCCGACTCGACGATGATGTTGCCGCGCTCGATGCGCTTGACGGTGCCCGTCAGCAGGTTGTCTTCACGCTCGAGGAAGTCGTTGAGGATCTGCTCGCGCTCGGCGTCGCGGATCTTCTGCAGGATCACCTGCTTGGCTGCTTGCGCGCCGATGCGGCCGAACTCGACCGGTTCGAGAGGCTCTTCCACGACGTCGCCCAACTTGAGCTCCGGGTCGCGCTCGGCAGCGTCGGTGATGGCCAGCTGGTGGGCGGGCTCCTCGTGCTCCTCGTCGGGCACCACCGTCCAGCGGCGGAACGCATCGTAATCGCCGGTTTCGCGGTCGATGGACACGCGCGCGTCGATTTCGGCCGTCGGGAACCGTTTTTTGGTCGCCGATGCAAGGGCGGATTCCAGTGCGACGAAAACGATTTCCTTGGGCACGTTTTTCTCGCGCGCCAGGGCGTCCACCAGCAGCAGTAGTTCGCGGTTCATTTGGTCTTTCTCCACTCGATCTTCGGGACAAGTCGCGTTCGCGCGATCGTCGCAAAGGGAATTGTCCGCACGCCCTGTGCGGTTTCCAGCAACACGTTGTCGCCGTCCACCCCGCGCAGGATGCCCTTCCAGCGACGCGCGCCGTCGGTCAGGTCGTGCAGATTGATCATGGCTTCCTCGCCGGCAAAGCG
>JBKJSU010000063.1:0-2958 GCA_046594415.1 Casimicrobiaceae bacterium
CCGGCGACTTGATCTTCAGGATCTCCGCCACCTCGGGCGCGACCACACCCGCTGCCACCCGGTATTCACGCGCGGCGGGATCGAGCACTTCGATATTCTTGCCCACCTTGCGGAAAAATCCCGCGCGGGTCTTCGCGCCCAGCGCGCCCTGTGCCACGAGGCCCGCCAGCACCGGCGGCGTGGCAAACAACGGATGCCAGGGGTCGTCGGGCAGCGTGTCCCACATCGTCTTGATGACATGCGCCATCGTGTCGAGACCCACCACGTCGGCGGTGCGGTACGTGGCGCTCTTGGCGCGACCGATGGCGGGCCCGGTGAGCGCATCCACGACATCGAACGACAGGCCGAAGGTCTCGGCGTGCTTCATCGTGGCCAGCACGGAGAAGATACCGACGCGATTGGCGATGAAGTTGGGCGTGTCCTTGGCGCGGATCACGCCCTTGCCCAGCGTCGAGGTCAGGAACGTCTCGAGCACGTCGAGCAGCGCGGGATCGGTCTGCGGGCCGGCGATCAGCTCGACCAGGTACATGTAGCGCGGCGGATTGAAGAAGTGCATGCCGCAGAAGCGGGTACGCAAGGTCTCGGGCACCGCTGCCGACAATGCGGCCAGCGACAGTCCCGACGTGTTCGACACCAGCACCGCGCGCGGCGCCAGATGCGGTGTGATCTTTTCGTAGAGATCGCGCTTCCAGTCGAGGCGCTCGGCGATAGCCTCGATCACGAGGTCGCATTCGGCCAGCCGCGCAAGGTCGCTGCCATAGTTGGCGGCGGTGATGGACGCTGCCCGCTCCTTGGCCGCGAACGGCGCAGGCTCAAGCTTGGCCAGGCCCGCAATGGCGCGTGCGGCAAGGCCGCTGGGGTCGCCTTCTTTCGCGGGAAGGTCGAACAGGATGACCGGGATGCCGGCGTTGGTGAAATGGGCGGCGATCTGCGCGCCCATGACGCCGGCGCCGAGCACGGCGGCCTGGCGGACGTTGAACGGTAAGGTTGACATGAGTGGGTGCCGGGGAGGGCCTGCTGAATCGCGGGCGGGAATGAAAATGCGGGACGCTACGGGATGACAATTCTAGCAAACGCGCCCGCCCGGCCGCGGCCGCCGAAGCGGAGGATGCGCGCAACTCGCCAATGCGACCGCCGCGCGCCAACCCCGAAAAAACGGCCGGGTTGCCCCGGCCGTCATGCTCACTTTGCGCCAACCGATGCAGGAGCGCAGCCGCTCCGGCGAACCTAGAACGTGTAAGTTCCCTGCATCGACAGGATTGTCGTGCTGGCCTTGAACGTTCCGTTGACCAGCGCGTTGGCGTTCGTGGACCCCTGGTTCTGGTTGAAGTTGGTGTTGTCGCCGATGATGTACGCGAAGCCGGCATCGAGCTTGAGGTGAGGCGACCACTTGTACTCACCGCCGAACGCGAGCCACCAGCGGTCGGAGTCGGGCAGTCGCACCGTCGGGTCGTTGGTGACCGGCGTCTGGTCGAACGCAACGCCGAACCGCGCCTTCCATTGGTCATTGACCTTGTAGGTGGCGCCGACCGAGAACTTCCACGAGTCGTCCCATTTGAGCGGCGTAGGCGGCAGCGCGGGCGGCGCGCTGGCGGTGAACCGCAGTTCCGGGATGCTCTTCCAGCCGGTGTATTGCGCGTCGGCCATGATGTCCCACCGACTGTTGAGCCGGTAGAGCATCGACAGGTTGGCGATCGCCGGGATCGTGATATCCGACGTCACGCTGCGGCCGTAGAGCGCGGCACTGTTGACGCCGGCGGACAGCGCGGCGATCGTTGCCGCGAGCTGCGGCGGTGTCCCCGGCGCGAGCACCACGGTCGGATTGCTGAAGTCGATGTTACCGGAAACGTTGTACTTGATCTCCGAGCGATAGCTGGCGCCCACACGAAGCTGCGGCGTGGCGTCCCACGCAAAGCCGATGTTCCAGCCCCATCCACCGTCTTCACCTTTGACTTGCGCCTTCGAATCGAGGTTCGGCGTGGCTTGGGCAATGGCGTTGAACGTCGGCGACCCGGGCGTGATGCCGGCGCCGGCGGCGGCCGCCAGCAGCGCCCCGGAGTAATTGACGTTGTTGGTAAGCGTGGCCTTGATGTACTGGTAATTCACACCGGCGCCGAGCGCCAGCGTCGGCGTCACCTGCCACGACAGCGCCGGGTTGACGTTGATCGTCTGGATTTGCGACTTCAGCGCCTGGTAGCGGCCGATCCAGCCGTCGTCGAATTCAGTAGTCAGGCCGAACGGGGCGTTGACGCCAAGCCCGAAGGTCCACTGCGCATTGATCGGCACGGACAAATACAAGTTGGGCACGAAGTTGTACCCGCCGGCGTCGCCGCCGTCGCCACCCAGTTGGTTATTGGAGGCCTTGACCGAGGCGTTGTTGCTGAACTTGATCGACGGCGTGATGATATGAAGCGCCTGTGCCGCCTGCATCCTGGGGAACTGCGAGATCGCGGCCGGATTCGACCACATCGCCGACACGTCGTCGGTGGCCACCGCGCCACCGGCGAACGCATTACCGAGACCGCTCGCGCTGTTCTCGTTCAACTGGAAGCCGGTACCGTAGGCCTGGCCGGCGCCGAGCGCCAGCACAAGCGCGCCGATCGCCGAGGCGAGTTGCGTCTTGCGATAAGTAGTCGATGACATCGTTTGCTCCTCCTGGGTGCCGTGGCCGGCACGATTGTAATGACGTCTTAGTTGATCTTATGAATCCCCCGGCCGTGCCATCGGCAAACCGGGTGGATACTTCGTTTCGGACTATACACCCGCGCCGTGGCCTGAACGAGGGTCCGGCGCCAAGTGCAACAACAATCCCTTCAAAGCAGATTGAGAAGGCGCGGACGACGGTCGGAACCCACCGCCACATAGGTGAGGCTGGCCTCGGTCACCCGCACCGTAACTTCCTCTTTTGGGTTGCGCTGCGCAAAAACCTCCACGGCGACCGTTATCGACGTCTTTCCG
>JBKJSU010000300.1:0-4137 GCA_046594415.1 Casimicrobiaceae bacterium
GATCACCGCGATGCCCAGCCCCAATGCCGCCCACGGGCGATGGGCGAGAGGCCGCAGCAGGACCAGCGCAATCGCGATGGCATGCAGCACGCCGAACCAGATGTAGCGCTGCGGAAACACGATGTAGCTCGCCACACTCACCAGCAGCGCCGCGGCTGCCACGCGCGCCACCTGCCGCCAGAAGCGCACGCGACCCTGCTCCGTGGACTGCGCCAGCACGAGACTGACGCCCGCCAGAAACAGGAACGACGACAGGATCGCGGTGCGGGCATGTAGCCAGAACGGATCGCGGTAGAAGTCCGCCATGGTGAATCCGAAATGGCGCAGGTCGAAGCTGAAGTGATACACCACCATTGCGATGATCGCGAGGCCGCGCAGATTGTCGATCGCCGGTATGCGCGCCGGCATGGATGCCGCGGCGACTCGGTTGCTCGCGGCTGCCCGCGCGGCGCGCCGTCGAGCCATTACCGCGTGCTGTTGCGCCAGGTCAGGCGCACGGCGCCGTCGGCGTCGGGCTTGCCCATGCCCGCAAGCGCGCGCACCAGGGCCGGCGGTGCGCCCGGAATGGGCGTGACGGTGATGTCGCCATCGCTGCTGCTTGCCGTAAAGCTGACGGTTCCGCTGACACGCACCTCGCCACCGGCGTTGCTCACGCGCGCCTGCAGGCGTTGGTCCTGCGGCGTCACCACGACATCGACAGTGCCGAGGTCGGCGGCGCCCGCGGCGGTGGCCAGTCGCGCGCGCAACCAATGCGCGTTGAGGCTGCCCTGGCCGCTGCTGCCGGTCCACGCAAACGCGCTTGCATCGATGCCGATGTCGCCGCCCATTGCCGGCGCGTCGCGCAACGGCAACCACCCGGCCAGCGCGTGCGCCGGCAGCGTGGCGTGCAAGTCCGTCAGGTCGACGCCGCTGGTGCCGATGACGATCGCGCCCCGCGGCTGCGCGGCGTCGCGTATCGGCGCCAGGGTCAGGTCGAGCGCGCCGCGCGCCAGCGCCACCGGTGACACCGACCACATGAACGGCATTTGCCACGTGTTGCCGGCATCGGTGAGGGCGCCCGTCCCGCGCCAGATGGTTCCGGTGGCTGCGGCAATGCGCAGGCGGCCGCCGGTAGATGCGGAGAGGTGACCATCGACCAGCGTTGCGGGCGCCATCGCGATCAATGCGATTAGCAGAATCAGGCCCGCCGCCACGATGATGCCGACGCCTTTCATCGCGGCGCGTCCCTAGCCGCGCACGAACGTGAGTTCGGCGCGGACAGTGCCGGGTTCGACGCGGGTCGTGAGCACCGCATCGGCGAGGCGGACGCCATCGGTGCGTGCAAGCGCGTCGAGCGTGGCCGCCAGCGCATCGAAGCGCACGCTGTTGAACAGCACGCGCACGCGGCCATCCTGGACGTCGATGGACGACAGCGTGGGACGCAAGCCGCGTTCGGCGATGACACGCTCGACCACTGCGCGTGTGTCGGTGCCGGGCGCAGACTTGGCGTCGCGCGCCAGTGCCGCAAGATCGGTGGCCTGCGCACGTGCTGCGGTCAGCACCGCGTGGTCACGCGTGTTGTCGCGTTGCATGCGCGCGATATCGGCCGTCATCGGCTGCCACACCAGGGTCCAGCCCAGGGCCGCGATGACGACCAGCGCGGCCATGCCCACCATCGCGCGCTCGCGCGGCGACGCGCGTTCCCACCAGCGCGTGGCGCCGGGGGCGTAGCGTTGCATGAACGCGGCGATCATGGCCGCTCGAGCCCAGGCCCCAGCGTGGCGCGCAATCGCGTGCCGCTGGCATTGGTGGCGGCCAGCGAGCGCAGGCCGGCGTTCGCAAGCTGCGCTTCGAACGCCGCAAGCGCAGCGGGATCCATCACGGCGAGGTCGAACGTCCACTGACCGGGGCCAAAGGTGGCGCTCTTCAGCGCGCCCTTGGGCAGCGCGCCGAGTGCGGGTGCCACGCGCGCCAGCAATGGCAAGGCATCCCCCGGTGCGGCGAGTGCGGCGCGATGGCGCGCGTCGGTCCAGCGGCGGGTCAGCGCGGTGGCGGCGGCGTCGGCATCACCCGCATCCACGACACCGGCATCGACGGCAGTGGCGATAATGGCCCGCGCCGTGCGCCACCCATCGATGCGCAGCCACGACCATTGCACGATGGTGGCCAGCACGGCGCCCAGCAGCGCGGCGCCGGCGATCGCGCCCGCCCAGCGCAGCGTACGTCGCGCGCCCGACGTTGCGCGGTCCACGCCAGCGTCGCCGGTGCGCGGGCCAAGATCGGGAACACTGTCGAACCGCGCGCCGTCACGGTCCCAGCGCCACGGATCGGTGCGCCGGAACGGCACCCGCGTACCGGCGGACCACGCTTCAAGCTGCGCATCGGTCACGGCAAACGCCACCTCCACGACCTTGGGTGGCGCGATACCCGCGCCACGTTGCTTCAGCGCCAGCACCAGTTCGGCCGGCAACGCCATGCCCTCGCGCGGATGCGACACCACAAATGCGGAGCCATCGGGCTGGCGGATGAAGCTGTCGCGCGCGGCCGACGGCAGCCATAACCAATGCTCCGGCACAGGCACCGGCGCCAACGCCGGCTCGGCAATCACGCGCGCAAAATCGCGCGCCAGCGTAGCCGTAAGTGCGCGCTCGGTCACCGTCACCACCACGCGGCCCTGCGCGTCGCGCGCCGAGGCGTGCATCGCATGCTCGCTGGCGGGGCGGGCGAACGCGTCCTCGAGCGCGAACGCGGCGGCGCCGGCGATGCGGTCCGCCGGCATCGGCGGCAACGTCAGCGACGTCACGCGCACCTGCGCCGCGGCAACCACGGCCTCGCGGCGTTGCGCGGCAGGCCACGATGCCGGTACGCCGTGGCCCGATTGCAGCCGGTGGCCCTGCGCGTCGAACAGCGCCCACGCGTCGGCGCGCGTGGCAAGCGGCGCATCTTCGAGCACAACGCGGAGAATGGACATGATGGACGGTGGCGATAAGGGCGCGCGTAGTGTAACCGCGGGCCGTTACTCGAGGGTCTGCCAGACCACGACCGGATAGTCGCGCGCTTCGCGCTTCAGCAGCGCGCGCGCCAGGGCGACGGCGTCGCCCTGGCGCGAAATGACGGTCACCAGGAAGTAGCCGCTGGACACGCCGAACGAAGCTTCGTCGGCAAAGGCCACGCTGCGCGGCAGCCGCGACCGGAAGTCGGCGATGCTCGTGAACGGCGCGCGGACCCGGTCCGCGAGCAATCCGGCCAGCGCTTCGCCGCGCAGGTCGGGCAGGGCCGCCGTCAGCGTTTCCGCCGGCGCCGTGTTGACGTTGAGCGTACTGGTCGTGGGCAACGCGATGACGAAGGGCGCCACCGCCGCGAACGCGCGGGCGTTCACGCCGAGCACGGCGGTGATTTCGGCGGTGCGGATCAGCGGCGCGTTGGCCGCGAGCGACGGCGGTGCGGTTTGCGCGTAGGCGTCGTCTTCGGCGCCGTCGGCGCGCGCAGTGGCGTCGACGTCCACCCAGTCGGCGATCGCACCAAGCAACGCGGGTGGCACGCCCCGGCTGGCAAAAAGCCGCGCCAACCGCGCCCGCTCGACGAGGCCGGCGGGGTCGTCGCGTGCCAGCATATTGAGATTGAAGCGCGCCTGCGCATCTTCGATGCGGCCCTGGATCGATCCGTTGGCAATCGGTGTTGCAGGCAGCGGGAACGCCCACGGTTCACCCAGATGGTCGAGGGATGAGCCACGCGCATCTTCGCGCAGGATCTGGCGCGCCCATTGCACGCCGGCCAATGCAAGCGACTGCGCCTGCACCTGGTCGCGGCGATGCGTGACATCGGCCAGCCAGCGCTGCTGGTCCGCGGCCAGCGCCACCGCCACCGTCGCCGCGAGTGCGGCGATCAGCATGGCCATCAGCAGCGCGGCGCCGCGGACGTGCTGTTTCATCGCAGCACGAATGCGCGGTCCACGCGCACCCCATCGGCCAGCACCAGGGTCATCCGCACGGCACGGGGCAGGTCGGCGTCGGTGCCGCCCGGCCAGCGTTCGCGCCACGCGCCGTCGCGGGCGAGATAGGCGAGTTCGAATTGCGCCACGTCCGGCACCAGCGGGAACACGGCGGGGACCGCGCCGTCGGGCCGGTCGAAATGCGGCCAATACGCGATCTCCACCGT
>JBKJSU010000321.1:0-6150 GCA_046594415.1 Casimicrobiaceae bacterium
TTCTTGGGGTCGCTGGCGGCCGCATTGAGCATCGGCTGCGTGATCGAGATCAGGTTGGACGACATCGGCTTGGCCGCAGTCGTGGCGCCACCACCCGAAATTTCCTGCGCAGAAAGCGCGCCGCTCCACGCAAGCGCCAACGCGCTGGCCATGGCGGCACCGACAATATGACGACGGACACGCATGAACGATCTCCCCGGGGTGGTTGTTATTGGATGCACTCGATTGCGACAACCGCAGCGATCGGTAAAGAGGTCCGACCACATGAGTTGAGCTTCGTTTATAGTACTTTTTACTGCAGTTGAAAACTACACGTCATATCGCGCCGCAACATCGATGCGCGAAAACCAGGGGGAATACATGCACATTCACTGGCGCGCCGGTTTCGCCACGGCACTTTGTTGCATTGCACTAACCGCAAACGCGCAAAACGCGTCCCAGGACAACCTGTCGACCAGCGCACGCTTTCTGGCCTATGCCCGCGCAGGAAGCGCCGAGGGCATGAAGAAGGCACTGGCCGACGGCGCCGCTGTCAACTCGCGCAATCGCCTCGGCGAGTCCGCGCTGATTATCCTCCTCAAGAGCAACAAGGTCGAACTGGCGCAACTGGTCCTCGACGCTGGTGCCGACGTGAACCAGGCCGCGGTGAATGGCATCACGCCGCTCATGGCCGCGGCGTACGGCGGCCACGCCGACATCGCGCGACAATTGCTGGCCAAAGGCGCCAACCCGGCCGCTGTGGACCGGTTGCAGAAAACGGCAATGACCTATGCTGCCGGCGAAGGCCACACCGCGATCGCGATGATGCTGCTCGAGCGTGGCGTCGATCCCAATGCGACCTACAACAACGACCTGACCGCGCTCATGTGGGCCGCCGGTTTCGGCAAGACCGACACGGCGCA
This sequence comes from Casimicrobiaceae bacterium, assembly GCA_046594415.1. Lineage (GTDB taxonomy): Bacteria > Pseudomonadota > Gammaproteobacteria > Burkholderiales > Casimicrobiaceae > VBCG01. The sequence continues at coordinate 903 of JBKJSU010000321.1, forward strand.
GGCGTTGCTGAAGGCCGGCGCCGACCCGCGCCGCAAGGACAATCGCGGCAAGACGGCGGCCGACATGGCGCGCGAGCAGAAATTTACCGCGCTGGCGGACGTGCTCGATACCGCGGCACGATAGACCCTGCCACACCGAAGTACCTAGCGGGCGCGCCCCAACCCCATCCGCGTCAGCAGGCCGTCGCGCAATGCCCATGCGTGCCACAGCGCGCCGGCAACATGCAACGCCACCAACGCGCCGATGGTGATCGCGCCGGTGAGGTGCACGGCGCTCATGAAGTCCTTGACGCCGTCGTCCTTCCAGCCCCATGCGGGCAGGACCATGCCGAAGTACTTGACCGGGTAGCCGCTGAACACCGAGCCGAGGTAGCCCGCCACCGGCTGCACGAACAGCACGGCATAGAGCATGACGTGCGTCGCGTGCGCCAGTACGGCCTGCCAGCGCGGCATCGCGGGCAATGCCGGCGCCGGATGGGTGATGCGCCACATCGAGCGCAGGACCATCAGCAGCAGGATCGTCAAACCGATGGACTTGTGCAGGTTAAAGGCGTCCACGCGTTGGCCCACCGGCAGTTTGGGGATGCCGATCATCCACCAGCCCCAGCTGAATTGCACGATCACCGCCACCGCGATCAGCCAGTGCAGCGCGATCGCGGTCCGCGTGTAGCGCTCAGAATGCGGCATTGACGCTCACGCCTGCGAACCAGTTGCGCCCCGGCGCGGGTTCGAAATAGCGCCCGTTGGCATCGCCCACGATCACCGACCCCGCGTAGTTGACATTCGCAAGATTGTTGACCCGCACGTATTCGCTGAACCGCACGGCACCGACGCTCTGCGCGAAACCGGCGCGCAGGTTACCAATCGTATAGGACGGCGCATAGGCGGAGTTGCGATCGTTGACGTAGATGCGGCCGACGTATTGCACCTCCGCCGCCGCGCTGAAGCCGCCGAAGCCCCCCGGCGTCCAGTCGAGTACACCATAGGCCTGTTGCAGCGGCACACCCGGCAGCCGCGCACCCGCGGACACGATCACCGGCGGCAGGCCGGAAGGAAACGCGTCGACGAATTCCGCCAGCAGGTGCGTGTAGTTGACGTGCGCGTTGAAGCCCGCGGGCAGCCGCGCGTCCCACGCGAATTCGGCCCCGCGCCGCCGCGTCTTGCCGGCGTTACGGTACGTCGTGCGGCCGCCGGTGGCCGTATCCACCACGATCTCCTGCGACGTGTCGGCCGCAAACAGCGCAACGTTGACGCGCTGCGCGGGTGACGGTAGCCACTTGATACCGACTTCGTAGGACGTCGACGTGGCGGGGTCGAGCCCGAGGTTCAGGCCTGCGCCCACCGGTCGGTACGCAAGCTCGGCGAAAGTCGGCGTTTCGAAGCCCTGCCCGTAGCTTGCATAGACGTTGAGTTCGTCGGTGGCGTGCCACACGATGCCGGCAATCGGGCTGGTATTGCTGTAGTTGCGCGACCCGCTGTCGTCCGGATTGGTCGGCGTGATGTAGTGATCGACCGAAGCGTAGTCGACGCGGCTGGTGCGTACCCCCAGCGTCAGCGACAACGCCGGCAGTACAGCCCATTGCGCCTCGAGGTAGGCACCGGCGCTGCTGACGCGATCGGTTTCATCGCGGCGCAGTGCCCCCTGCGCGCCGTTGTTGTTGACGAAACCCTGCCGCTGCTCGCGCAAGCGGTCGCCATCCACGCCCACCGACAGTGTCAGCGGCCGCCCGCCCAAGGCGCCCGTCCAGATGAAGCGCGCGCCGAGGCCGCCGTAGTCGCGGTCGAGATTGACGACACCGCCCGACGAGGTGGCGCCGATGCCGGACAGCGCGAGGTACTGGCCGATCTGCCGGTTGCCGCCATACCCGGTCACGCGCAGCGTGGTGTCCGCGCTGAAGGCGTGCTCGATGGCAACCCCGCCCTGCAACTGGTTGACCGTCTTGCGGGTGTTGAATAGCTGGGTCACCGGATCGGCCTGGCGCGGGTTCGCGTCCCACTGCGCCTGCGTCAGGCCCAGCGGATCCTGTGAATCAGGCTGGTGCTGCGAGCTGCCGATCACGGTCACCCGGGTTGCCGCGGCGACATTGAAGACCAGCTTGGCATTGGCCACGTCGCGCGTGGCTGCGGAATGGTCGCGATAGCCGTCGGTGTCGAAGTGGTTGGCCGCAACCACGTAGCCCACTTCGCTCGCAGTGCCGGAGGCGATGAGGCCGGCATTGAGTGTGCGGTAGCTGCCCACGCTAGCGCTGAAGCCCACGACCGGGGTCGGGGAAGGATCCTGGGTGAAAACCGAAATGACGCCACCGGAAGCATTGCCGTACAGCGTCGAGAACGGCCCGCGCAACACCTCGATGCGGGCCGCGGACAACAGGCTGAAGCTCCCCGTCTGGCCCTGCCCGTCCGGCATCGTGGCTGGAATGAAATCCTGATAGAGCCGCACGCCACGCACGCCAAAGGTTGCGCGACCGCCGAAACCCCGCGAGCTGATCTGCAGGTCCTGCGCATAGTTGCCGCGGTTGGCCGCGAATACACCCGGGACGCGCACCAGCGATTCCGAGAGGTTGATCGCCGGCTGGCCATCGCGAATCGTCGCGCCATCGATGCTGTCGACCGCAGCGGGAACGTCGAAACTGCGTTCGTTGCGGCGGGTGGCCGTCACGACCACCGGGTCGAGGGTCGCGGCACTGGTGTCGACTTGCGCTCGCGCCACCGCGATCGACTCCGCGAACGCCACTACAGCGATGCATGTTGCAACAAGGTTCCGGGTCGGGCAGTCGAGGATCATTGCGTGCACGCGTGTGTCGACGGTGCGACAGGATAGAGTAAAGTCGTCCCGATCCAAAGTCGGAATAGCCGCTGGCGTCGCCATTGGCGTATCCCTCACTCCGTTTGCAGGACCAATCATGATCAGTCTGTGCCCCCTTCGTGCCGCGGCCGCCATTGCCTTGCTCGGCATCGCCCACGTCGTCGTTGCCGCCACCGCCTACGTCGCCAACGAAGGTTCCGGCACGATCTCGGTGATCGATACCGCGACCGACAAGGTCAGCGCCACCATTCGCCACGGCAAGAAGCCGCGCGGGATCGCGTTGTCCGCCGACGGCACGCGCCTGTACCTGTCCGACCAAACCGGGAACGCGCTGGTCGTCGTGGATACGGCCAAGGGCGCCACGATCGCCACCGTTCCCCTGGGCGACTCGCCCGAGGCGATCTACCTCTCCGCCGACGGCAAGTGGCTGTCGGTGGCCATTGAGGAAAACGACCAGGTGTTGCTGCTCGACACGGCATCCCTCAAGGTCGTGCATCGGTTGAAGATGAAGGGCAAGAATCCCGAGCATGCAGTGTTCAGTCCCGACGGCAAATGGCTGTACGTCAGCGCGGAGGAAGGCGACACCGTCGACATCGTCGACCTTGCCCGCCTTGAGGTCGTGAAGTCGGTGAAGGTAGGCAACCGCCCACGGGGCATCGGCTTCCTGCCCGACGGGAGCCGCGCCTATGTGGCCGCCGAGAATGCGGATATGGTCAACGTCTTCGACACCCGCACGCACGAGGTCGTCGCGCGCATCAAGGCCGGCAGCCGCTCCAACGGCGTTCTGGTGCACCCCGACGGCAAGCGCGTGTTCGTCACCTCTGGCGGCAAAGGCACGGTACAGGTCGTCGATACGGCGACCAACACGATCGTGCAGGAGATAGCCGTCGGCAAGCGGCCTTGGAACATGGCGCTGACACCGGATGGCAGGAAGCTCTACATCGCGGCCGGACGCTCGAATGCAGTGGCCGTGGTGGATACCGAAACGTACAAGTTGGTCGCGGAAATTCCCGTCGGCGAGTTGCCGTGGGGCGTGGCGATCCGCTAGCATCCGCCCAGTCAGTCACAACAAGATTCGGCGCGCGGCGTCGACCGCAGGGGCTCAATGGAGATTGCGTGGACGCGTTTCGCGCGCGTGGTGGCGTTCGCGCTGGCAACCGGTGGGGGTGCCGGCACCGCCGCTGCGCAGTCTGCGGTGGACCTGGCGCCGATTGAGGTGGTCGGCGTGGCGCCGCTGCCCGGACTGGGCACGCCTATCGGTCAAGTTCCGTCCAACGTGCAGTCCTTCGGTGCCCGCATCCTGGGCCGCCAGCGCACTACCGGCGTAGCCGAATTCCTGGAGTTCAACGCCAATAGCGTGGCGCTCAATTCGCCCGCCGGCAACGACTTCCAGAACGACCTGAGCTTCCGCGGCTTCACCGCGTCGCCGCTCCTCGGAACCCCGCAGGGCCTGTCGGTCTTCCAGGACGGCGTGCGCATCAACGAAGCCTTTGCCGACATCGTGAACTGGGACCTGCTGCCGCAGAACGCCATTGCGACGATGCAGCTTTTGCCCGGATCCAATCCGCTATTCGGTCTCAACACGCTGGGCGGCGCGCTGGCGCTCACGATGAAGGATGGCTTTGCCTACCAGGGCGCGGGCATCGAGGCCTACGCGGGTTCCTTCGGCCGCCGCGCCATTGCCGCCGATGCGGGCGGCGCCAACGGACCGTGGGCCGGCTTTGCGGCCGTGGAAGCGTTGCACGACGATGGCTGGCGGGAGCACTCGGCCACTCGCATCGCGCGCCTGTATGCACGCGGCGACTGGCGCGACGCGGCCGACGACATCGGTATCGCGATCTCGCTGGCCGACAACTCGCTCAACGGGACGCAGGCGCTGCCGCTGTCGATGCTGGGCAATCCGCGGCAACCCTACACGTGGCCGGACAGCACGCGGAATCAACTCGGATTCGGCAATGCGACCTGGAACCACGCCTTCGCAGACGACACGCTGCTCGCCGTCAACGGCTATTACCGGCGTCTGCGCACCGCGGGCGTCAACAGCAACGTGAACGGCGACTACGATCCGGTGGCGTCACCGGCGGAAGCGTTCAATCTCCAGACCGCCGCCACCACCCAGGCCTGGGGCGGCGCAATCCAGGTCAGCGCGAAACGCGCGTGGGGCGCCACGGCCCATCAGATCGTCGCCGGTGCGGCCTTCGATGGCGGCAGCACGAGCTTCAGCCAGGCCCAGCAGGTTGCAACCTTCGCCAACGATCGGGAAACGATCGGTACCGGAGCGTTCGCGACCACCACCGATGTGAGTTCGAAGGTGCGCTATGCGGGCGCCTACATTGCCGACACCATCACGCTGTCGCAGCAATGGTCGATGATGCTTGCGGGGCGCTACAACACGGCGCGCATCATCACCCAGGACCGCACCGGCGAAACGCCGGCGATCAA
>JBKJSU010000369.1:0-4970 GCA_046594415.1 Casimicrobiaceae bacterium
GGATCAGGTCCAGTTCGACTGGGACGAGCCTTCCAAGGTGATCCGGGTCGTCGTCGACCAGAACAAGGCGCGCGTGCTGGGCATTTCGTCGCAGGAACTCGCCACGTTCCTCAACAATTCGCTGTCGGGCTATTCGGTCACGTATTTCCGCGAACGCGACAAGCAGATCGAGGTGGTGCTGCGCGGCGCGGCGGAAGAACGGGCGAAGATGAGTTTCCTGAAGGACCTGGCGCTGCCCACGCGGGGCGGCCGCGCGGTGCCGATCACCCAGATCGCCGAAATCAAATACGACCTCGAGCCGGGCATCGTCTGGCGCCGCAACGAATTGCCGACGATCACCGTGCGTTCAGACGTGCGCGGCAATGCGCAGGGGCCTGACGTGGCTGCCCGCATCGAGCGCGAATTGGGCGCGTTGCGCGCCGAGCTGCCGCTCGGCTACCGGATCGAGATCGGCGGCGCAATCGAGGACTCGACGCGCGGCCAGCGCTCGATTGCCGCCGGCATGCCGCTGCTGGTCATCGTCGTGCTGTCGCTGCTGATGATCCAGCTGCAAAGTTTTGCGCGCGTGTTCATGGTGGTGCTGACGGCGCCGCTCGGGCTAATCGGCGTCGTGATCGCGTTGCTGGCCTTCGGCAAGCCGTTCGGCTTCGTCGCGCTGCTGGGAACGATTGCGCTCGCCGGCATCATCATGCGCAATTCCGTCATCCTGGTGGACCAGATCGACCAGGACATCGCCGCGGGACATGGACCGTGGGAGGCAGTCGTCGGCGCGACGGTGCGCCGCTTCCGTCCGATCGTGCTCACGGCGGCGGCGGCGGTGCTGGCGCTGATTCCGTTGGCGCGCAGCGACTTCTTCGGGCCGATGGCGGTGGCGATGATGGGGGGCATCGTGGTGGCAACCGCCCTCACGCTGCTGTTCCTGCCCGCACTCTATGCGCAGTGGTTCCGCGTTCACGCCGAGGCGCCGGCGGAGGCGCTGCTGCCCGAATGAAGATATTGGTGATCGGCGGAACCCGCGGCCTGGGGCAGGCGGTGGTTCGCGCGGCGTTCGAGGCGGAGCATACGTTGACGGTGCTGGCGCGGCACGTCGCAGAACTCGAGGCGCCGGTGAGCGGCGTGCGCATGGTCGTCGGCGATGTCGGGGATGCGGCGGACGTCGAGCGCGCGATCGCCGGCCAGGATGTCGTGGTGTGGACGGTCAGCGTGAGTCCGACCCGGCGCCCCGTTCACGTCTTCTCGCGAGGAACCCAGTACATGCTGGCGTCGATGGAGCGCTTCGGGGTGCGCCGTCTGCTGTGCGTGACGGGCGTGGGCGCCGGCGACAGCAAGGGGCAGGGGGGCTTCCTCCAGGCCGTAATCATGCAGCCGCTGCTGCGCCGGACCATCTTCGAGGACAAGAGCCGGCAGGAGGCACAGATCCGCGCGAGCGCGCTCGACTGGACGATCGTCCGTCCCGCGGCGCTCGCCGACGGACCCGCCACCGGCGCGTACGCCGCCCATGTCCTGCCCGACGTTGCCGTGGCCCGGCGTATCCGGCGTGCCGACGTCGCCGCTTTCATCGTCGGCAACCTCGATGCCTCCCGGTATTTGCGCAAGTCGGTATTGCTCACGACCTGAACCGGCGGGAATGGGCAGCCCGGTGGGGTAAACTTACGTTCTTGCGGCACGCGGCGTCCGGCGTGCTGCCCATTTCCCGCGAGACCATCGATCATGGCGTTGGCGTCCACTCTCGAAATCGTTGCCGAACTGAAGGCCGGCCGCATGGTCGTGCTGGTCGACGAGGAAGATCGCGAAAACGAAGGCGACATCGTGATCGCCGCCGAGTACGTGACAGCGGACGCGATCAACTTCATGGCGCGGCACGCGCGCGGACTCATCTGCCTCACGCTGACCGAAGAACGCTGCCGGCAACTCGCGCTGCCGTTGATGGTGTCCAATAACCGGTCGGGCACTGGCACCAATTTCACGATGTCGATCGAGGCCGCGGAGGGGGTCACCACCGGCATCTCGGCGGCCGATCGCGCGCGTACGGTACAGGCTGCGGTTGCGCCCGATGCCAAGCCCGCGGACATCGTCCAGCCCGGCCACATCTTTCCCGTCATGGCACAACCGGGCGGCGTGCTGGTGCGGGCCGGCCACACCGAGGCGGGATGCGACCTCGCGCGGATGGCCGGGTTGATGCCCGCGGCGGTGATCTGCGAAATCATGAAAGACGACGGCACGATGGCGCGGATGCCCGACCTGCTGACGTTTGCGGAAGCGCACGGCCTGAAAGTCGGCGCCATCACCGATCTCATCAATTACCGCAGCCGCACGGAGCGCATCATCGAACGCATTGCCGAGCGGCCACTCAATACGCCGCATGGCGCTTTCCGGCTGGTCGTCTATCGCGACAAGCTGTCCGACGCCACGCATCTTGCACTGGTGCGCGGCCCGATCGCGCCGGACGTCGAGACGCTGGTGCGCGTGCACGAACCGCTTTCCGTGATGGATCTGCTCGACGGCGAGTCCGCGTCCCATTCGTGGACGATTCCCGGCGCGCTGGCCGCCATCAACGAAGCCGGCCGCGGCGTGGTGGTGTTGCTGCATCGGCCGGAAAGCGCGCTGGAATTGCGCCGTCGTGCCGTGGCGGACGCCCCGGCACCGCCTAACAAGATGGACCTGCGCAACTACGGCATCGGCGCGCAGATCCTGCGCGACCTCAACGTCGGCCGGATGCGCCTCCTGTCCAAGCCGCGCAAGATGCCGAGCATGGCCGGGTTCAATCTCGAAGTGACCGGCTACGCCAGCGAGCCGCCGGCGCGCAAGTCCTCCTGACGCGAAGAATTCGATGACGATCAAACGACTTCAGGGCGGCATGTCCGCGGCGTCGCGGCGCGTGGGCATCGTGCTGTCGCGGTTCAACCACGAGGTGGGCGCCGGCCTGCTCGCCGGCGCGTTGCGCGCGCTGCGCGAAGCCGGTGTCAACGACGACCAGGTCACCATCGTCAGCGTCCCGGGAGCGCTGGAAACGCCGCTGGTGTTGCAGCGGATGGCGCAGACGGGCGACTACGACGCGCTGGTCGCGCTGGGCGCGGTGATCCGTGGCGATACCTATCATTTCGAGATCGTCGCCAACGAATCGGCGGCAGGCGTGTCCAGCGTGGCGCTCGAATTCGGCATTCCCATCGGCAACGGCATCCTCACCTGCGAGAACGACGCGCAGGCGCTGGCCCGTATGGATCAGAAGGGCTACGAGGCAGCGCAGGCTGCCCTCGAAATCGCGGAACTGTTCGATGTCCTCGACGAGCAAGACTAGCCAGCGCCGCCGCTCGCGCGAGCTGGTGATGCAGGGCCTGTATCAGCGGCAGCTGTCGGGCAACGCGGCGCGCGATGTGCACGCCGACCTCACCACCAGCCCGGGCTTTCCGCGCGCGGACCAGCCCTACTTCGACGAGCTGTGGAGTGGCGTGGGCGAGGAGTACGACGACCTCCTGACGAGGCTCGCGCCGTTCCTCGACCGCAAGCCCGCCGCACTGTCGCCGGTGGAAAAGGCCATTCTGCTGATCGGGGCGTGGGAGCTGTCGCGACGCGTGGAAATTCCCTACCGCGTCGTCATCAACGAATCGGTGGAGCTTGCCAAGTCCTTTGGCGGCACCGACGGCCATCGCTACGTCAATGGCGTGCTGGATCGCTTTGCCGCCGACGTGCGCGCCGTCGAGATCGCGGCGGGCAAGCGCGACGCCGCACCGGGCTGACGGCTGCCAGCGCGATGCGCCGCGCGCTCGTCCATGCCGGAGTTCTGTTGTTGTTCTGCGCCAGCGCGGTCGCGGCTGCACGGTCGCTCGTCGTGTATTGCAGCCACGATGCCGACGCCTGCGAATTGGCGGCGCAGACCTTCGAACGCGATACCGGCATCAACACGGCGATCACCCGCAAGCCCACCGGCGAGTTCTACGCGCAAATCCGTGCCGAGCGCGAGAATCCGCGCGCCGACGTCTGGTACGGGGGCACCATCGATCCGTTCCTGCAGGCCGCAGCGGAAGGCCTGTTCGTATCCTATCGGTCGCCGCGCCTGCCCGAGTTGCAGCCGTGGGCGCGCAAGGCCACCGAACGCGCCGACTTTCGCGTGACGGCGATCTACCGGATCATCATCGGCTTCGGCAGCAACCCGGCGTTGCTCGTGAAGAAGGGCGTTGCCGCGCCGCGTTGCTGGTCCGACCTGCCGCTGCCCGCGTACCGCAAGGATGTCGAACTCGCCAACCCGGTGACGAGCGGCACCGGTTACACGATCCTGGCAACGCTGGTGACGCTGTACGGCGAGGATGGCGCCTTCGCCTACCTGAAACGTCTGGCACCCAACGTCACGCGCTACACGGCCTCGGGCACCGCGCAGGGTCTGTCGGTGGCGCGCGGCGAAGTGGCCGTCGGCGTGTCGTTCGTCCACGAATTCGTCACGCAGCAGCTTGCCGGGTTCAGCGTGGACATCGTGATCCCGTGCGAAGGCACCGGCGAGGCGCTGGGCGGCATGGCCATCCTGGCCGGTGCGCCGCATCCGGACGAGGCGAGGGTTTTTCATGACTGGGTTTTGACACGCGGCGCGCAGGAACTGGCCAACCGCACGCGCAACCTCATCATCCCTGCCAATGCCAGCGCCACGATCAAGCCCGAAGCCGCGCGCTATGCCAACGCCGCTTCGCTCGATGTCGATCCCGAAAAATTCGGCGCGCCCGCCGAGCGCCGGCGCCTGCTCGCACGCTGGCAGCGGGAAATCGGCGACTCGCTCCAATGAATGAATTCGAATTGATCGGCCGTTTTTTCCGGCGGCCGGTGCATGACGCCGCCGTGCGCGTGGGCAACGGCGACGATGCGGCGGTCGTGCGCCCCGCACCGGGACACGAACTCGCGTTCTCGGTGGACATGCTGGTGGAGGGCCGGCACTTCCTGCCCGACGTCGACGCGGAAGCGCTGGGCCACAAGACGCTGGCGGT
>JBKJSU010000384.1:0-6230 GCA_046594415.1 Casimicrobiaceae bacterium
TTGCGTGGTGAAGTACTGCTCGGGTGTGAAGCGGCGCGGGCGCCGGGTGTCGGCGAGGACATGACCTTCGGCGATGCACACCCGGGCGTCGTGGGCGCGGAAATCGGTGGCGGCAAGGAACTGCACCGGATGGGTGGCCACCACGGGCAGCCCAAGGGCTTCCGCGAGCGCCACGGTGCTGGTGACCAGCCCGTCGTCTTCGGGATGCCCGGCCCGTTGCACCTCGAGGTAGAAGCGTTGCGGGAAGGCGCTTGCCCATGCCCGCGCGGCGCGCGTGGCCGCGGCGGTATCGCCCTGCACCAGCGCCGCGCCGACGTTGCCGAGCGCGCCGCCTGACAGCGCGATCAGGCCCTCGGTCCCTTCCGCAAACCATGCCTGCTGCAGTTCCGCGCGGCCGCGATGCTGGTTGGTGCGGTACGCACGCGACAGCCAGTCGCACAGGCGCAGGTAGCCGGTGCGGTCGGCGGCGAGCAGCAGCGCGCGATACGGCGTTTCACGTTCGCGTTCGTGCGTGATCCATACATCGCAGCCGGCGATGGGCTTGATGCCCGCAGCGCGGGCCGCCTTGTAGAACTTGATCAGGCCGAACGCATTGCCCAAGTCTGAAATGGCCAGCGCGGGCATGCGGTCGCGCGCGGCGGCTGCCACAGCCGCATCGATGCGCAGCGTGCTGTCGACGATCGAAAACTCGCTGTGCAGACGCAGGTGGACGAAGGATGGAGCAGTCATGGGAGCGCGGCAGCGAATGGTAGAATTCTACTCCGTTCGATCGTGCCGCAGTCCCGCCGAATCCACAGGATCTTTCCATGATGCACGCTCGTCATTCGCTGCTGGTGGCCGCTGCCGCACTCGTTGCCGGCTGCGCCACACTCGCGCCGCCGCCCGCATCGACGCCGACGCCTGAGGGTCCCGCGACGCCGCTGCCCACGGTGCCCAAGCCTTACGTCGAGCCGCCGCCTCCGCCCGTCAACCTGCAGGGCTTTCCGCCCACCTATCGCCTCGGTTTCGGCGATGGCTGCGAGTCCGGGCGCGGCACCGACAAGCGCGACCCGGTGCGCTATGCCAACGACGGCAACTATCGCACGGGCTGGGTGGACGGCCACGCGCAGTGCAAGAAGAAGTGATGCCGCCGCCTGCGTTGCCGGGCGCGTCCCGGTGAGCACGCACGCACCGTCGCGCTCACAATTCGTCGACGTGCGTGGATTGCAGTATCACGTGCGCACGTGGGGTGACCCCAATGCGCGCAAGCTCCTCCTGCTGCACGGCTGGATGGACGTGTCGGCGTCGTTCCAGTTCCTGGTCGACGCGTTCCAGCAACCCTGGCACGTGCTGGCCCCCGATTGGCGCGGATTCGGCCTGTCCGCCACGCCGCAGGATGGTTACTGGTTCCAGGACTACGTGGGCGATCTCGATGCGCTCGCGCGCGCGTTGTCCCCGGAGCAGCCGGTGTTGATCGCCGGCCACAGCCTCGGCGCCAACGTCGCGATGTCCTTCGCCGGCGCGCGGCCGGCACGGGTGGCGCGCCTCGCCGCGCTCGATGGATTCGGCGTGCCGGAGGAAACGTCCGACCATGCGCCGGCCAAGCTCGCGCACTGGCTCGACGCACTGGCCCATCCACCGGGCTTTGCGGGCTACCGCAGCCTCGATGCCGTGGCCGACCGGCTATGCAAGACCAATCCGCGCCTCGCGCGCGACAAGGCGATCTTCATCGCACAGCATTGGGCCAGTGTCGCGGCGGATGGCACGGCCACGCTGCGCGCCGATCCGAAGCACAAGCTGCCGTTCCCCACCACCACGCGTATGGATGACATGTATGCGCTATGGAAGGCCATCGAGGCACCCACGCTGTGGGTGGCCGGCGCGCAATCGCACATCGCCGGCTGGCTCGCCGCCGACCGCGATCCGGCGCTTGAGGTCGCGCGCCGCTTCACGCACCTTCGTCACGGTCGGCTGGAAACGATCGCCGACGCCGGGCATATGCTCCACCACGACCAACCCGAGGTTCTGGCGCGGATGCTTGAAGCATTCTTCGTCGACTGATGGCCGCCACCGGCCTCGTCCGCTCCCGTCGCGGCGCCTACGTCGCGCTGGCCGCGCTCACGCTGCTCTGGGGCAACAACTGGATCGTGATGAAGTTTGCGCTGCAGGCGGCGCATCCGATGGTGCTCAACATGCAGCGCACGTGGGTGGCCGCGCTGATCCTGTTTGCCGTGATGCTCGCGCGTGGTGGCGCATTTTGGCCGACGTCATGGATGGCCGTGATCGTCACCGGCACCTTCCAGACCACGATCAACTTCACCGCCACCGCCATGGCGCTGGCCGGTGGTGGCGCCGGCCGCACGTCGGTGCTGGTGTTCACGATGCCGTTCTGGACACTGCTGCTCGCCGCCATCTTCCTGCACGAACGCGTGAAGGGAACGCAGTGGTTCGCCATCGGCTTTGCAATGGCCGGCATGCTGCTGGTGGTGGAGCCATGGAACTGGCAAGGCGATCTTCACCCCAAGCTGTGGGCCGTATTGTCGGGATTCGGCTGGGCCGCGGGCTCGGTGGCCACCAAACATTTCGCGCAGGATCGCAAGCTCGACCTGCTCAATTTCCTGGCGTGGCAGATGCTCATCGGCGTGCTGCCGCTCACGCTGATCCCGCTGTTCTTCGATTTTCCGGCCACGCAATGGAGCGTGGTGCAGGTGCTGCTGCTGCTCTACGTCGGGGCCTTGTCCACTGCGCTCGGATTCCTGCTGTGGCTGGCCGTGCTGCGCTTTCTACCGGCGGGAACCGCATCGCTCAACATGTTCGCGATTCCCGTGATTGCACTGGTAAGTTCGATGCTGGTCTTCGGTGAGCGCCTCACTACCAGCGAATGGACCGGCATCGCATGCATTGGCGCGGGGCTTGGCATCGTGTCGTTCAACGCCTGGCGGGCCGGCCGCCAGGGTCAGGTGTCGACGCCAATCCCCACGCCGGTCGACGGCGGCTAGTCCGAGTAAAAAAGGGGCCAGGCTCGGATTCAAAATGGGGCTTGCCCCCTTTCAATCCGAGCCTGGTCCCTCTGTCTAAGGCGGGGACGCCTCACCCATCTGCGACTGCAGGTAGTTTTCGAGCCCCACGCGCTCGATCAGGCCCAGCGGGGTCTGTTCATGCGCCGCCAGCCGGAGCAGGCCCCAGTGGCGGAACATCCGCGAATGCAGGAAATACTGTTTGATCGCGGTCAGCCCGCTGGTGAGCACCAACGAACATGGCGTTACGCGCTCCGCGGCGCGCCGGCGACCGGCGCGTGCCGATCCTGCCACCACGCCAGCGCCAGCCAGCCGGCGGGGACCAACACCATCAGATAGGTCAGCCACGCCCCCCATTCGCCTTCCGGGCCGTAGGGCTCGGTGGCAACGTGCCAGTACGCATTGTTGATGCCCGGAATCAGGCCGACTTCGGTGAATTCGTGGAACGCGTAGATAAAGAGCTGCATGGTGAAGAGCACCAGGAACAGCGATGTCACCTGGAAGAACCGCTTGAGATTCACGCGTTGACCGTAGCGCGACCATGCCCACGCCACCAGCGCCGCCAGCACCACGCCGGCGGTAGCGCCGAGCAGCAGGTTGCGCGAGCCCTGCTCGAACATGAGTGTCGACATGATCAGCGCGGTTTCCATGCCTTCGCGGACGATCATCAGCAGCACGAACGCAAACACGCCGAACCAGGCGCCGGCGCCGGGCTTGACCGCGGCGGCGTCCACCTTGGCTGCGATGTCGCCGCGCATGCGCTTCGACGCCTTCAGCATGTAGACGACCATCGACAGCACCATGATGGCGGCGGCCGAGGCGAGGAGGCCTTCCCACATCGGCTTGTTCTCCGCCTCGCTGAAAAGGATGCCGGCAATCACCGACAGCACCACGGCCACGCCCGTGCCCCAGTACACGGCGGGGGACAGTGCGATCCGGTTCGTCTTGCGCAGGTAGGCAAGCGTGATCGCCACGATCAGGAAGGCTTCGATGCCCTCGCGCAGCGTAACCAGCAAAGTAGCAAGCATGGTGGGTCCGATCCGATGATCCCGCGGGGTGCGGAATCGAGTTATAAATGCGAATGAGTCTTATTCTGTATGCTGCGGGTCAAAAACGCAAGAACCGATCCGGAACGCCGTCCACCGCCCGGGCGTGAGGACGACCGGGTGGGCCGGTAGAATGCGGTTCCGTTGCCCTGACGGCGTCCGCGCCTGCCGCGTTCGCATCTCACCCTGCCATGACGCAAGCCGCCCCTCCCGACCTCTCGAAGCTCAAGATCGACCGCTCCCTGGCGCCCAGCCGCAACCGGCGGCGGCGCAAATGGATCTGGTGGGGCGCGATCGGGCTGGCGGCGGCCGCCGGTGCCGCCTGGTACGCGGCGCAGCCGCGGGTGGCGACCGTGCAGACCACGACGCTCGTCACCACCTATCCGTCGCAGCAGTTCGTGCTGCTCAACGCCACGGGCTACGTCGTGGCCCAGCGCAAGGCGGCCATTTCCTCCAAGGCCACGGGCCGGCTCGAGTGGCTGGGCGTGGCTGAGGGCTCGCGCGTGAAGGCGGGCGACATCATCGCGCGCATCGATGCGCGCGACGTCAACGCGCAATCGGAGGCCGCCGCCGCCAACGTCAACGCCGCCAAGGCGGCGCTGACACAGGCGCAGGCCGAGGAACGCGATGCGCTGTCGCAATTGAAGCGCGCCCAGGATCTGCTGTCCAAGGGCTTCGTGTCGGCCGCCTCCGTCGACACCGCCAAGGCGCGCGCCGAGCGCGCCGTGGCGGGCGTGGCCAACGCGCAGGCGACCATCGCCTCCGCGCAGGCCACCGCCCGCAACGCGCTGGTCTCGATCGACTACACGGTCATCCGCGCGCCGTTCGACGGCGTGATCCTGTCGAAGAGCGCCAACGTCGGTGATCTGGTCACGCCGTTCTCCAACGCCGCCGACTCGAAGGGCGCGGTCGTGTCGATGGCGGACATGAGCACGCTCGAGGTCGAGGCCGACGTGGCCGAGTCGAGCCTGTCGAAGATCAAGGTGGGCCAGCCGGCCGAGATCGTGCTCGATGCGTTGCCCGACACGCGCTTTCGCGGCCGCATCAGCCGCATGGTGCCCACGGTGGATCGCGCCAAGGCCACCGTGATGACCAAGGTCCAGTTCGACGTGATCGATCCGCGGATCCTGCCCGAGATGAGCGCGAAGGTGAGCTTTCTCGCCCAGGACGTCACGCCGGAGCAGCAGAAGCCGCTGCTGGCGGTGGCGAGCGACGCGCTGGCCCAGCGCGATGGCCGCACCGTGGTGTTCGCGATCCGCGATGGCCGCGCGGTGGCGGTGCCGGTTACCGCGGGGCTCAAGATCGGCGACCTGACGGCGGTGAGCGGCGACGTGAAGAGCGGCGAGAAGGCGGTGGCGCGACCCGATGCGGCACTCGTCAACGGCATACTCGTCAAGGTCGCGAAGTAGCATCGTGGCCGAACCTGCCGTAACGGCGTCCGCGCCGGATGCCCCCGTTGCCGATGCCGGCGAAGTGCTGGTCGCCGTGCGCTCGCTGTCCAAGTACTACACGCGCGGCGACCAGGTGATTCCGGTGCTGGTGGACATCAACCTCGACATCGGCGTGGCCGACTACATCGCGCTGATGGGTCCGTCGGGATCGGGCAAGTCCACGCTGCTCAATCTCATTGCGGGCATCGACAAGCCGTCGTCCGGCCAGATCCTCGTGGCCGGCGTGGACATCGCGCAGTTGTCCGATGGCGAACTGGCCGCGTGGCGCGCGGCGCACGTTGGCTTCATCTTCCAGTTCTACAACCTGATGCCGGTGTTGACCGCGTTCCAGAACATCGAACTGCCGTTGCAGCTCACCGACCTGTCGCGGCGCGAACGCCGCGAGCGGGTCGAAACCGCGCTGGCGCTGGTCGGGCTGACCGATCGCATGGAGCACTATCCCAATGAACTCTCGGGCGGGCAGCAGCAGCGCGTAGCCATCGCGCGCGCACTGATCAACAATCCGCGGATGATTCTGGCCGATGAGCCCACCGGAAATCTTGATTCGAAAAGCGAAAAAGAAATCATGCTTATTCTGAAAAAGCTCAATGCGGGCGGCATCACCGTCGTGATTGTCACGCATGAAGAGGAAATAGGCCAGCAAGCCAAGCGCCTGATCCGCATGCGCGACGGAAATATTCTGTCAGACGAAAAAATCGAAAACTACACGCCGGCCAAAGTCACTGTGGACGAAACAC
>JBKJSU010000432.1:0-4661 GCA_046594415.1 Casimicrobiaceae bacterium
TTCAAGTCCCCCGCGCCGCAACATCGGGGAGGCGTGGCCGAGCGGTTTAAGGCACGGGTCTTGAAAACCCGCGAAGGGGCAACCCTTCCGTGAGTTCGAATCTCACCGCCTCCGCCAAAGAACCGGCCCTGTGAGCTGGTTTGGCGCCGGCCGCGGCCGAAGGCCGTCGATGCGGAACTGCACCGCAGACCTCTTATTTCACCTCTTCCGCATGCAACGGCATCTTGAGTTGGCGCAGTGCAGCTTGCACATTGCCGACATTGACCCTGCGCACGGTCACGCCCTCATCGATCGCAATGGCCGCCGCCACCCCCGCGGCCTGGCCCGTGGCCATGCACGCCGGCATGTTGCGCGACCGCGCATGTGCCACGTGGTCGGCGGAAATGCAGCGTCCGGCGACCAGCAGCTGTTCGACGCCCAAAGGCACGAGGCAGCGATACGGAATTTCGTAGGGGGGCAAGCTCTGGAAGTCGACGTCGCCGCCTTTCGGGTCGTGAATATCGAGTGCCGAAGCATCTGCCGCGATGCTGTCAGCAAAGTGATGCCCACCACGCGACTCGAGACCGGTCAACGTATGTTCACCTTTGATGTGGCGCGTTTCGCGCACACCCAGGATCGGCGACACCTGGCTGATACGCGCATTCTCGAAACCGGGAACGCGCTCACGCAGGCAACGGGCCACGCCTTCGATCTGGCGATAGCACTCTACGATGGCAGCGGTGAATTCACGCGGTGAGAACACATCGACGCCCAGAACTCGCGTGCCGTTGACGTACATGACACCACCGGCGGTCTTCAACGTGATGTTGTCGCGCTGCAGATCGACGCCGCTATCTTTTTGCCACTGCTGCATGATCTTGTTGAAGCCGGTAAGCCACAGGTTGTACGCCAGGCCTTCGTCGGTCTTGGGGATGGCGCGCGCGGGGATGTCGTCGGACGTCTTGGCCCATTCGGCCAGCCGCTTGATGTCCACGCCGGACATCGTGAAGTACATCGACACCGGCTGCATCTTGGTGTCGACGGCACCCGAGCCCATCACGAACGGCACATTCGCCTTGGTGGCCATGTCGGCGTCGGCCGAACAGTCGATCACCACTTTGGCTCCGACAAACTGGCGGCCGCCCTTGCCCTCGATGACCACGCCGGTGACGCTGCCATTTTCCACCACCGGATTGGATACAAAGGTCTCGAACAGAATTTGCACACCCGCTTCGACGCACAACCGCGTCAGCAACATCTTCATGATCTCGGGATCAGTGGGAGAGGCGATTTTCACATCGCCGGTCTTGGTCATCGCCATGTAATCGTCACCCGCTCCGCCCACGGAGCGTGCGAGATTCCAGATTTCCAACGGCAGGCCACCGACCAGCGCCCCGGACGGCTTGGTATTGAGGCCCAATGTCAGCACGCCGCCCAACGAACCGAAGCGCTCGATCATCACGACGCTTTTGCCACGTCGCGCCGCGGCAATGGCCGCGAGCGGACCGGTGGTGCCGCCGCCCACCACGACGATGTCGACCTCCATTAACACGGGGATTTGTCGGGCAAGTTCGGTGATTGTTGTTCGGGATGGAGTCGTCATGATTGTTCTTTGCAGAATTGGGGGGTTGGGTGGCGGCGCTGAATCACTCGGGTTTGGCGCCGGAATCTTTCACGGCCTTCGCCCACTTGGTGATTTCGCTGCGGTTCCACGCAGCAAACTGGTCCTGCGTATTGCCGACCACAATGGCACCGCTTTGCGCCAATTGCTCCTGCACCGACGGCATCCGCAGGACGGCCACGATGTCGGTGTGCAACTGGTCGACTATGGCCTTGGGCGTGCCCACGGGGACCAGCGCCCCGATCCACGACACCGCCTCGAAGCCGGGTATGCCGGACTCGGCAACGGTGGGCACGCTAGGCAACGAAGGCGCGCGCTGCGCGCTGGTCACTGCGATGGCCTTCAATGCGCCGGACTTGATCTGCGGCATGGCGGCGACGATATTGTCGAACATCAGTGACACGCGCCCCGCCAGCAAATCCGTGTATGCCGCCGGCGTGCCTTTGTAGGGGACATGCAGCAATTCCGAGCTCGTGGCGGACTTGAACATCTCGCCGGCCAGGTGGTTGGATGTTCCGATGCCGCCTGACCCAAACGTGAGCTTGCCCGGGTTGGCTTTTGCGTAATCGATCAACTCCTTCAGATTCTTGAACGGCGCATCGGCGTTGGCCACCAGCACCAGCGGCGTCGTGGCCACCAACGTGATCGGGGTGAAATCTTTAAGGTAGTCGTAGTTGAGCTTCGCGTAGAAGCTCGTGCTGATCGCATTGGCCACGGTGCCGAAGAAGATCGTGTAGCCATCGGCTGCCTGCCTGGCCGCTAGTTCGCTACCGAGATTGCCGCCCGCACCCGGCTTGTTGTCGATCACCACCGGCTGGCTCCATTTTTCCGAGAGCTTCTGGCCGACGGCGCGGGCGATCACATCGGTGGCACTGGCAGCGGGAAAGCCGAACAGGATCTTCACCGGCTTTATGGGGAATGGGTCGGCGCCGTGTGCGGGGTTGACGCCCGCCAGCGTCGTCAAAACCAGCGCCATGGCTGCAATCGTCGAATGCACCTTCATTGTTCCTCCTCGATAATGGCGGCGCAGAGAAACTGCGGCCGAACCTGTTGGCGTAATACTACAATACTATATAGTATTCATGTCAAGGTTCGGCAAGCGGCAATCCGTCCGGGGCTGAAGCCCCGGCTACAACCTTGGCATGCAATTCGGGAACCAACGTTCGTACTCATCGCCATCGCCAACGTCATGCGCAAGCCCTCCGACTTCGATCCGCCCAACCTGTTCGCACGATTTGCCGCGCCCAGCGTAGACGGCTTGCCCAAATATGCGCAATTACGGGAGATGTTGATTGCGGCGTTGACGTCAGGCCACTGGAAGGCAGGCGACAAGCTCCCGACGGAAACGGAACTGGTACGGCAGACGCCGTTCAGTCTGGGCACCGTGCAAAAGGCGCTGCGCGCGTTGGTGGACGAAGGCCTGATCACCCGCACGCAAGGCAGCGGCACGTTTGTCACCGAATTGCGGCAGCCCATCGATGCGCCGTTGCATCTGCGCTTTCTGGGCGGAGAGGGAGAGCCCAAATTCCTGCCGCTGTTTCCCAAGGTGCTGGCGCGGCGGCGGGTGGCCGAACTCGGGCCATGGTCGTCGTGGCTGCGGCAGCGCGATGGCGAGGTCGTGTGCATCGACCGCAAGCTGAGCGTGAACGGTGAGTTCACGCTATTCAATCGCTTCTACTTCAGCGCGGAAACGTTCCCCAAGATCGCACAGCAGCCGCTGCGCGCGCTGGATGGAGCCAATCTGAAGCAGATGCTCGGCAACGCCGCCAACATGCCGATCACTGCTGTCGAGCAGTGCATCTCGATGGTGAAATTTGCGCCGGAAATCTGTGCCGCAATCGGCATCAAGTCCGGCGGCAGCGGCATGCTGCTGGAAAGTGCCGCCAGCGCTGGACGAGGTACGCCGCTCTACTTCCTTGAGTCGTATATCCCGCCCAATCGCCGGAAACTTGACGTCGGCACGTAGCTTGCGCTGCGGGCCGGGGGCGGGGAATGACACCGCCTCCGCCATGGCCGACTCCGGTTGGCGGTCCGGCCGGGTATCATCGGAGGGGCCCGCCCCCCCTTCCTGACCCCCAATGCTTAACCTGCCCACCGGCACAGTCTCGCTGCTCTTCACCGACGTGGAAGGCAGCACCAAACTGTGGGAAGCGCACGCCACGGCGATGCGAGCGGCGCTGGCGCGGCATGACGCGCTGCTGCGCCACTGCATCAACGATCACGACGGGCACGTGTTCAAG
Organism: Casimicrobiaceae bacterium; assembly: GCA_046594415.1. Taxonomy (GTDB): domain Bacteria; phylum Pseudomonadota; class Gammaproteobacteria; order Burkholderiales; family Casimicrobiaceae; genus VBCG01. Next base: position 3,841 of record JBKJSU010000432.1, read on the forward strand.
ACGGGCGGCGACGCTTTTTGCGCGGCCTTCCATACGGCTTCCGATGCCCTGGCCGCGGCGCTCGAGGCCCAGCGCGCGCTCCAGCGCGAGCCATGGCCGGAAGCGGCCAGGCTCCGCGTGCGCATGGCGTTGCACACCGGCGCAGTGGAGCTTCGCGATGGCGACTACTTTGGCGCCCCGCTCAACCGGGCGGCGCGCCTGCTGGCCACGGCCCACGGTGGCCAGACGCTGCTGTCCGAATCGTCGCATGACCTCTGCCGCGACCACCTGCCGCCGCTCGTCAGCGTCAAGGCGCTGGGTGCCCATGGATTGAAGGATCTGGGACGTATGGAGCTGGTCTTCCAGGTTTGCCATCCGGACCTGCCGCAGAGCTTTCCACCGCTGCGGTCGCAAATCGCGCCCCCTGGCAAGGAAATCCCGTCAATCGCCGTGCTGCCGTTCGACAACATGAGCCGCGACCAGGAGAACGAGTACTTCGCCGACGGCCTGTCGGAGGAACTGCTGAATGTGCTGGCCAAGATCCGCGGATTGCGCGTGGCGTCGCGCACGTCGGCGTTTTCCTTCAAGGGCAAGGACGTCGATATCCCGACCATCGCGCAGAAGCTCAACGTGGCAACGGTGCTGGAAGGCAGTGTGCGCAAATCCGGGAATCGCGTGCGCATCATGGCGCAGCTGATCGAGGTGGCGACCGATTCGCACCTGTGGTCGGAGACCTACGACCGCGAACTCGACGACATCTTCGCCGTGCAGGACGACATCGCACAGTCGGTGGTCAAAGAACTGCGCGCGGCGCTGATGGGCGCGCCGTCCGCGGTCGCGAC
>JBKJSU010000607.1:0-4050 GCA_046594415.1 Casimicrobiaceae bacterium
CTTGGGCGTGTGGCAATTGCCGCAGGCCAGGATCGTGGTGACCAGATAGCGCCCGCGTTCCACGCTGGCGGGGTTGTCCGCGGCATGGCCCGGGATCGACACGGCCCCGGTCAGCCAACAAACCGCAACAATGAAGAGACGCCTGCCTGGACGCTTTGCAGGTGTTGGGAAATGGGTGTGCGCATTCATGACAGACTCCTCGGTCGAAGGTCGGGCTTGCTCCGGCCATGACAATGCGGCCGTCGGGACGAAATCGTCCTGACCATTGGGTGACGGATGGCTGATGATTGGTGAAAGACTGCAGGTAGGTCGCTGGACCTTCGCCCGATCGCTCAATACGCTCACCTGCGGCGACGAGGTCGTGCGCGTCGAGCCCAAGGTGGCCGACCTGCTGCAGGTATTGGCGGAGCACGCCGGCGATGTCGTGGGACGCGCGGAGTTGCTCGAGCGCGTATGGCCCGGCGTGGTTGTCGGCGACGAGGCGCTGTCGCAAAGTATCAATAAATTGCGGCGCGCGCTGGGTGATACGTCGCGCGAGGCGACGTATCTGCAGACCGTGCCCAAGCGTGGGTATCGGTTGATTGCAGCGGTCAGCGCGGCCGGTACCGCGCTTGCCGTGAACGCCAACATGGCGGCAGCGGCAGCGCCGGAATCGTCGCTCGCGCCGTCGACGACGGCGAACGCGCCGTTGCCCGTGGCGCCGCAGGCGCGAGCGGACGCGTCGCCACCCCGCGCGCCGCGTCAACGCGCCCGGGTGGCCACCATTGTGGCCGCGGCCATCGCTCTCGCGGTAGCACTGGTTACGCTGTGGCAGCAGTACGGAAAGAATGCCGACCTCGATGCGATCGTCGCCATGCAAGCGTTGCCTGTGGACGCCGCTCAGGCGTTACCCGAAGTCCTGATCCGCCGGTTCGACGCCTTGGGCGATGACGCTGCCACGCAAGCGGCAGCGCGCGCGTTCTGGAAACAGGTGGTGGCGGGCGTGAGTCAATCGCCACAATTGCGTGTGATCGCCGACCCCCGCGACGGGCCGCCGCCTGCGGGGCCGGCAGCGCGCTATCAGGTCGACGGCACGGTGCAGCGCCTCGACGACCGCCTGGTGATCCAGTTGGTGCTGAGCAGTCCCGCATCGGGCGTGGTGCAGTGGAGCCGCCCGTTCGCGCTGCCGCTGGCGGATCTCTCCGGTGGCCGCGACATCGCCACCGCCGAACTGTTGCAGGCGTTGACGGTCACGCTGTCCGACGCCGAGCGCGACCGGCTGGCGCGGCCCTACACCCGATCCGCCGCCGCGTTCGAGGAATACCTCGATGGCCAGGCCGCCTTCGGCGCCCGCGACCAGCAAGGCAACGCCGACGCGCGCGAACATTTCATGCAAGCCGTGGCCGACGATCCGGGTTTCGCGCGCGCCTATGCGGGGTTGGCGCTCACGCACGCCGCCGACGCTACCTTTGGCTGGGCCGCCAACCGCAACGCTGCAATCGAACAATCCATTGCCCACGCGCGGCGCGCCGAGGCACTCGATCCGGCGCTACCCGAAGTGCATTGGGCGCTGGGCTGGGTGGAGCTGCAGCGCTACCAGCATTCTGCGGCAATGAAGCACGCACGGCGCGCGATCGAATTGAATCCGTCATACGCCGACGCCTATGCGCTCGCGGCAACGATCGCCACCTACACCGGCCGGCCCGCCGACACGTTGACACTGATGCGCACTGCAATGCGACTGCAACCGGTGCACGGCTTCCTGTATCGAATGGTGATCGGCCGCGCGCACTTCTTTCTCGGCGACGACGTACAGGCGATCGCCAATCTGCGGTTGGCCGAGACGCTCAATCCGGCGCACCTCGAAACGCATGTCTATCTCGCCGCCGCATTGCAACGCCATGGGGATGTCGCCGGCGCGGCGTGGCAGGTGGAGGAAATTCGCGCGCTGGCACCGATGTTTGCGTTGCGCGCGTGGCTGGAAACTTCGCTGCTCGCCAGCCCGCGCGAACGCGCGCTGCTTGCCGACACGTTGAAGCCGTTGCGCCTCGACACCGCCGGACCATGAGTCGGAATTGGTCGTCGGCCCTTAAGGGCGCGTGCGGATTTTCCCGTAGTACCCTGATGTCATCGGTCGGTGCGCCCGACTGTCAAACCATTCGTTCAACGCCCATTGCATTGGAGCAAACCATGAAACGATCGATTCTTCGCTGGGGCCTTTCCATCGTTGCCGCCGCCTGTTGCGCTTCCGCATTTGCGCTGGCGCCGGTCGCCAACTACACCGACCTGTGGGGCAACGCGGATGAACCCGGCTGGGGCATCAACCTCGCCCAGCAGGATGCCGCGCTGTTCGGCACCTTCTTCGTCTATGGACCCGGTGGCGACGCGGTCTGGTATTCGTCGACGTTCGTCTACCAGTTCACCGGTGCCGGCGGCACGCGCGTCTATCAGGGCGACCTGTACCAGACCAATGGCTCGCCGCAGGGCGCTACCTATGACCCGAGAAGGCTCGTCTACCGCCAGGTAGGTCTGGCCACGTTGGAGTTCGGCAACGATTCCAACGCGCTGCTGCGCTACACGGTGGATGGTGTCGTGGTCGTGAAGCAGATCGCACGCACCACCTTTGCCACGATCACGCCGGTGGGCAACTACGTCGGATCGTTGATCGACATCACCGAGAACTGCAAGACTCCGGCGAACAACGGCTTGGTCACCACCGATACCGGACCGCTGCGCATCACACTCGTCGGCAACTTCGCGACCATCTACGCACCCACGTGTTTCTACGAAGGCACGTACAAGCAGCAGGGTTCGGTCGGCAGCCTCGACGGCCGCTACGAGTGCACGAACAAGGCGCAGGGTGCGGTCACGTTTACCGGCCTCCGCTTCGAAAATGGCGGCCTGCTCGGCAACTACACGGGCAGCAACGGCAGCTGTGCGTTCAAGGGCAACATCGGCGGCGCGCGCACGCTTCCATAGGCGCCGCGACCGTAACAACGCACCGTGCCCGGATCCCGGGTGCCGTGGCGCAATCCGCTAAAGCAGCAGCAGATGCTTGGGCTGCGCGCCGCGAACGGCTTCCATTGTCACGGAACGATCAAACGTCACGAAGCGTCCCGCGCGACGCACCGCCAGCGCCAGCAGATAGAGATCGGTGAGTTGGCGCGATCCGTGAATGCGTTGCGGGTCGGCGATGGCCGGGTCGAGCAGGCTTACATCATCGGGCCAGAAGGCGTGGTGCGAGCTTGCTGCAGCCTCGGCGAGGCGCGCGACCACGGCAGGTACCGGCAACGGATTGGGATACCCGGTGTGCGACATGATGCGCACGCACCCATTCTGCGTGATCGGACACGACGCCCATCCTGCCGTGGCCTCCGCCGCAAACCAGCCGCGCGCACGCGCGTGCAGCGAATGGTCGACGTCCAGCAGCGCAATGAGAACGTTGACGTCGAGCAGCGCGCGCATCAATAGGCGTCGTCGTCGCGCAGCTGGTCGATGCGTTCGTTGGTGACGATTCCGCCGCGACTGCCGAAGGGACGAAACCCGTACATGGCATCCGGTTCGCCGGTGCCGGGCACGGGCACCGGCGCGTTCAACGCCCGCCGGGCGAGTTCTGAAATGACCGCGCCCGTGCTTTTGCGCTCGCGCCGGGCGAGTTCCTTGGCGGCTTGCAGAACGTCCAGATCAAGATCGATTGTGGTGCGCATGCATTTGATGCTATTGCATCACAATCGAGCCGTCAACGTGCTTTGCCGTAGAGAAGAACGGGAAAAGACAACGGGGCCGGCAGTTGCCTGCCGACCCCGTTGGTACGCACTAACTTTCGTCGAACCCAACTACGCAGCGTCCGCCGAAACCTCCGGTGCCGCGGGTGCGGCTTCACCCACCGGCGTGAACGCGGCTTCCGCTGCTGCCGCGGCTTCCGCGCCCCCACCCATCTTCGCCTTGCGGCGAGCGGTGTGATACGCGAGGCCCGTGCCCGCCGGGATCAGGCGCCCGACGATCACGTTTTCCTTGAGTCCACGCAGGTCGTCGCGCTTGCCCATGATCGCGGCTTCGGTCAGCACCCGG
>JBKJSU010000389.1:0-4063 GCA_046594415.1 Casimicrobiaceae bacterium
TTTTCGGCATGGGCGCATTCGCAGGTGATCAACAAGCTGTCCACCCGCTGCGGCACCGCGGCGGTCACGGTGATGGTGCCCAATTCGCTCGGGCCGGGCGAACTGCTGCTGCACTACGGTACCGATGCGCAGAAGAAATACTACCTGCCGCGCCTCGCCAAGGGTCTCGAGATCCCGTGCTTCGCGCTGACCAATCCCAACGCGGGATCCGATGCCGCGGCCATTCCCGATTACGCGTACGTATGCTGGGGCGAGCACGACGGCAAGCGTGTGCTGGGACTGTCGGTGACGTGGGATAAGCGCTACATCACGCTGGGGCCGGTGGCCACGCTGCTGGGTCTCGCGTTCCGCGTGTACGACCGCGACAAGCTGCTGGGCGACAAGGAGGATCTTGGCATCACCTGCGCGCTGATTCCGGCCACGCAGCCGGGTGTCGTGATCGGCCGCCGGCACATGCCGCTCAACGCCGTGTTCCAGAACGGGCCGAACGCCGGCCGCGACGTGTTCATTCCGCTCGAGTGGGTGATCGGCGGGCGGCCGATGGTCGGCCAGGGCTGGCGAATGCTGATGGAGTGTCTGGCGACGGGCCGGGGGATCTCGCTGCCGTCGTCGAACACGGGCATGTCGATGCTGGCGGTGCGCACGGTGGGCGGCTACGCGCGCGTGCGTACGCAATTCAAGACCGCCATCGGCAAGTTCGAGGGCATCGAGGAAGCGTTGGCGCGCATGGGCGGTAATCTCTACATGATGGATGCGACGCGGATGCTCACCGTCGCGGCCATCGATGGCGGCGAAAAGCCGGCGGTGGTCACGGCCATCGCCAAATACCACATCACCGAGCGGGCACGGCAGACGATCAATGACGGCATGGACGTGATCGGCGGCAAGGGTATCTGCATGGGTCCGTCGAACTTCCTCGGCGGCGCCTACATGCAGCATCCGGTGGCGATCACCGTCGAGGGCGCCAACATCCTCACCCGCAGCCTCATCATCTTCGGCCAGGGCGCCATTCGCTGCCACCCCTTCGTGCTGAAGGAAATCGTCGCCACGCGGGAAACCGACCGGGAGCGGGCTTCGATCGCGTTCGACGCCGCGCTGTTCGGGCATATCCGGTTCACGCTGGCGAGCCTTGCGCGCACCTTCGTCACCGGCATCACCGGATCGCATTTTGTGCGCGTGCCGGATGGCGTGGCGCCGGTCACGCGCCGGTATTACCAGCAGCTCACCCGGTTCTCGGCCGCGCTCGCGTTTCTTGCCGACGTGTCGATGGGCACGCTGGGCGGCGCGCTCAAGCGCAAGGAAAAACTGTCGGCGCGCCTGGGCGACATCCTGTCGCTGATGTACCTATGCTCGGCGACGTTGAAGCGCTTCGAGGCGGAAGGGTGCCAGGAGGCCGACGCGCCGCTGATGCACTGGGCCATCTGGGATGCGATGTTCCAGATCCAGAGCGCATTCGAAGGCGTGATCTCCAACTTTCCGAACCGGATCACCGCCGTCCTGCTGCGCCGCGTGGTGTTTCCGCTGGGCCGACCCTACGTCGTTCCGTCGGATCGACTCGGCCACGAGGTTGCGCGCCTGCTGATCGGGCCGTCGGCCACTCGCGACCGCCTCACCGCGGGCATGTACATCGGCACCGGCGAGGACGATCCGGTGGGCTTGATCGAGCGGGCGCTCGATGCCACCGTCGCGGTCGAACCCATCGAGGCGAAGCTGAAGACCGCCATTCGCGAAGAGAAGTTTGACGGACGCCTGCCGCCGGGCGCGGGCATTGAGATCCTGGCGATGCGCGGTGTCGAGGCCGGCGTGCTCGATGCGGCCGAAGCGCGCGTGTTGATCGCGCAACGCGAGCTGGTGGCGCGCGTGATCAAGGTCGACGATTTCGACCAGGATCTTGGCGCACGCCTGCTGCAACCGGCCATCGACGCGGTGCAGCCGCATGTCGAGCCGGTCCAGCGACGTGAGGCCGCGTGAACACCTTTCACGCCGCATCGCAAATGCCGTGTAGGCGAGGCTTCAGCCTCGCAGGCAAGGCGCCGCGTCGCAAATGCCCTGTAGGTGAGGCTTCAGCCTCGCAGGCAAGGCGCCGCATCGAACCCGCGAGGCTGAGGCCTCGCCTGCAGGCTTGAACAAGCGCGCAATCTTATGAACGAACCTGTCTACATCATCGACGGCAACCGCACGCCGTTCCTCAAGTCGCGCAATCGACCGGGGCCCTTTGCAGCGTCGGACCTGGCCACCGATGCCGGCCGCGCGCTATTGCTGCGCCAGGCCTTCGATGCCACCCGGCTGGACGAGGTGATCCTGGGCTGTGCTGCGCCTTCCGCCGATGAAGTGAACATCGGCCGGGTCGCGGCCCTGCGCATGGGCTGCGGCCTCAAGGTGCCGGGGTGGACGGTGATGCGCAATTGCGCGTCCGGCATGCAGTCCATCGACTCGGCGGTCAACAACATCCGCGCGGGGCGATCGAATCTCGTGCTGGCCGGCGGCGTCGATGCGCTGTCGCGGGCGCCGCTTTTGTTTTCCGACGCGATGGTGATGTGGTTGTCGAAGTGGTATGCCGCCAAGTCCACCGGCCAGCGCGCGGCGCTGCTGGCGCAGTTCCGGCCGGGATACTTCGCGCCTGTGATCGCGCTGATGAAGGGCCTGACCGATCCGATCTGCGGATTGCTGATGGGCCAGACCGCCGAGAATCTTGCCTATCGCTTCGGCATCACGCGTCAGGCGATGGATGCGTACGCGGCGGGCAGCCATGCCAGGGTGATCGCCGCGCAGAAGGCAGGCCACTTCGCGGACGAACTGGTCGCGCTGTACGACAAGACCGGCAAAGTCTACGCGGAGGACGACGGCGCGCGCACGGATTCGACCGCGGAAAACCTCGCGAAGCTGCGCCCCTTCTTCGACAAGAAATACGGCAACGTCACCGCCGGCAACAGTTCCCAGATCACCGACGGCGGCGCCTGGGTGGTGGTCGCATCCGAGCGCGCGGTGGCCGAGCACAAGCTGACGCCGCTGGGGCGCATCGTCGACTCGCAGTGGGCGGGACTCGACCCGGCGCAGATGGGACTGGGACCGGTGCACGCCGCCACGCCGATCCTGCAGCGGCACGGGCTGGGTCTCGACGACGTCGATGCGTGGGAAATCAACGAAGCCTTTGCCGCGCAGGTGCTGGCCTGCGAACGCGCGTGGGCCAGCGACGACTACTGCCGCACCGAACTCGGACTGCCGGGCGCGCTGGGCGCCATCGATCCGGCGCGGCTCAATGTCGATGGCGGCGCCATCGCGCTCGGCCACCCGGTCGGCGCGTCGGGCACGCGCATCGTGCTGCATGTGCTGAACGTGCTGCGCCGCACGGGTGGCAAGCGCGGCATGGCGGCCATCTGCATTGGCGGCGGCCTGGGTGGTGCGATGCTGATCGAGCGCGTATGAGCACTTCGATGCGTGCAACGCGAGGCAGGCTCGTGGCTGCCGGCCATGATCGCGCAGCCATCTCCATTTACCTGAACACGTGGGATCACTGATGCAGCACTGGACGATTGAACGCAATGCCGACGGCCTCGCCTGGCTGACGCTGGACAAGATCGGCGCTACGGCCAACACGCTGTCCGGCGAAGTGCTAGCGGAACTGAACGAGGCGCTCGACCTCCTCGATGCCGACGCGCCGCGCGGTCTCGTGATCCGGTCGGGCAAGGCCAACGGCTTCATCGCCGGCGCGGATGTCGACGAATTTGCCGGCGTCACCGACGAGGCGGGCGCATTGGCTATCGTCAAACGGGGCTGGGACACGTTCGAGCGCCTGGCGCAGGTGCGCTATCCCACGCTGGCGCTCGTCAAGGGCTTCTGCCTCGGCGGCGGCCTCGAACTGGCGCTGGCCTGTCGCTATCGCGTGGTGGTCGACGAACCCGGAACACGGCTTGGATTGCCCGAAGTGATGCTGGGGATCGTGCCCGGCTGGGGCGGGATGCGCCGGCTGCCGCGGTTGATCGGCGCGCCTGCCGCACTCGACCTGCTGCTCACCGGCAGGACGATCGACGCGCGCCGTGCGCAGCGGCTGGGGATCGCGGAC
>JBKJSU010000441.1:0-5980 GCA_046594415.1 Casimicrobiaceae bacterium
AACGCGGTGAAGCGCACCACGCTCTTCTGCCCGAAGGCATCGAAGAGTTCGAGCGCCACGAGGCCGTTGGCATCGAAGCCAAGGCGAATCTCGGAAAACGTCGACTCCTTGGACAGCGGCGTTGCCTGCAGCCAGGCGAGGCCCTCCGCGGCCGGCTGGTCCTGCCACGCGAAGGCCGACTCGACATCGGACTTGCCGGCCAGCAACGCCGCCGGTGACGCGCCCAACGCATCACCCATGTTGCGGACGATCACCTGATTGAGGTCGGGATCGAAGACCCACACCTTCTGGCCATCGCCGACCAGAAGCTGCTTGTAGGGCTTGTCCACGCTCCAGCGAAAACGGCCGGGCCGGGCGAGATCGAACTGGCCGCTGACCGTCTGCACGACGCGACCATTCTTGTCGGTGACGACCTGCGTGAACGGCGTGCGCGCGGTTTGCGTGTCGCGCACGAACTGCCGCAGGCGCTCGAGCGACGCGGCGTCGACGGCGGCGCTGGCCAGCAAGCCCAGGCCAAGGCTCACGATCCATGGAACATTCTTCAAGAATTCGCTCCGAATTCGGTGCCGGGCATGTGGGCGAGGCAATTGCCGACGGCATCGAGGATGATGTAGGTGTGCAGCAGGCCGCCCTTGTCCTGGCGGCCGCCGCGATCCTTGTATTGATGGATGTAGACCCGCCACGAGTCGTATTCGTTCTCGACATCGAACGTGCAGCCGGAAACGAACATCGAGGGGCCACAATAGTCCCGCGGCAGCATGGTCCGGGCGCGCACGGGCACGGCGGCGGCGGGAATGCGCGGCGCATCGGCGCGCCGATCGCGGGGGCAGAATTCGGCGCCCTGCAGGTACCGGTCGACCGGCCCCGCGTGCACCGCCGTCCACCCGATCGTCGTTACCAGCGCCGCGATGCACGACAAGCCGCGCAGCGTCATGCGTCGCCCTTGCCGGCCGGCACCAGCACGTCGCGATTGCCGTTGGTCTGCATCGGCGACACCAGTCCGGCGTTTTCCATCTGCTCGATCAGGCGCGCCGCGCGGTTGTAGCCGATACGCAAGTGGCGCTGGACCAGCGAGATCGATGGCCGGCGCGTCTTCAGCACCAGTGCCACCGCCTGGTCGTACATCGGGTCGGATTCGGCGTCGCCGCCCTCGACGACCACGCCGTTCTCGCCGTCGGCGGCCGTGCCGCCTTCGAGCAGGCCCTCGATGTACTGCGGCTCGCCCAGTTGCTTCAGGTATTCGACGACGCGATGCACTTCGCTGTCGGAGACGAATGCGCCATGGACGCGCAACGGATACCCAGTGCCCGGCGGCATATACAGCATGTCGCCCTGCCCCAGCAACGCCTCCGCGCCCATCTGGTCGAGGATCGTGCGCGAGTCGATCTTGCTGGCGACCTGGAAGGCGATGCGCGACGGGATGTTGGCCTTGATGAGGCCGGTGATCACGTCCACCGATGGCCGCTGCGTGGCCAGAATGAGGTGGATGCCCGCCGCGCGCGCCTTCTGCGCGATCCGCGCAATCAGCTCCTCGATCTTCTTGCCGGTCACCATCATCAGGTCGGCCAGTTCGTCGACCACCACCACGATCAGCGGCATGACCTCGAGCGGTTCCGGCTGATCGGGTGTCAACGAGAACGGATTGGTCAGCGCCTTGCCCGCCTTCTTCGCCTCGACGACCTTGGCGTTGAAGCCGGCGAGGTTGCGCACCCCGAACTGCGACATCAGGCGATAGCGCCGCTCCATTTCGCCCACGCACCAGTTGAGCGCGTTGGGGGCGAGCTTCATGTCGGTGACCACCGGCGCCAGCAGATGCGGGATGCCTTCGTACATCGACAGCTCGAGCATCTTGGGATCGATCAGGATCAGGCGCACGTCCTTCGGTTCGGCCTTGTAGAGCAGCGACAGGATCATTGCGTTCACCGCCACCGACTTGCCCGAGCCCGTGGTGCCGGCCACCAGCAGGTGCGGCATCCGCGCGAGATCCGCCACGATCGGCTTGCCGGCGATATCCTTGCCCAGCGCCAGCGTCAGCGCGCCCGACGTGTCGTTGTACGTGGCCGATGACAGGATCTCGGTGAGCTTCACCACCTGCCGCCGCGGGTTGGGCAGTTCGAGGCCCATGCACGACTTGCCGGGAATGGTCTCGACCACGCGGATCGACACCACCGACAGCGCCCGCGCAAGGTCCTTGATGAGATTGACGATCTGCGCGCCCTTGACGCCCACGGCGGGTTCGATCTCGTAGCGCGTGATCACCGGCCCGGGATAGGCCGCGAGCACCTTGGCGCTGACGCCAAAGTCCGCGAGCTTGCGTTCGATGAGGCGGGACGTGTATTCGAGCGTCTCGTTGCTGACGGTTTCCTGCGCCGGGGGTGCCTCCTCGAGCAGGTCGAGCGGCGGCAACTTGGTATCCGGCATGTCGGTGAAGAGCGGCCGCTGCTTCTCCTTCACCACGCGCTCGGACTTCTGCACGGTGACCACCGGCGCGACGACCAGCACCGGCTCGCGCTCGTGTTCCACCTCGCGCAGATGCTCGACGACCTGCTCGCGCTGCGCGGTGGCCTCCTCGCCCAGCCGGCGGTCTTCCGCGGCTTCGCGGCGGCGGCGCACCCACGCGATCAGCGCTTCCACGCCCGCGCCAATGCGCTCCATCACCCGCAGCCACGACACGCCGAAGAACAGCGAGCAGCCGATCGCGAACAAGGCCAGCAGCAACAGCGTGGCGCCATTGAAGCCGAGCCCCCGCGCCAGCGCCTGGCCGATGGCGTCGCCCAGCATGCCGCCCGGCGAGTGCGGCAAGGCCACCTTGAGGTTCCACAGCCGCAGCGCTTCCAGCGCGGCGCTGCCGAACAGCACCAGCGCGAAACCCAGAGCGCCCAGCGCGAACGGCTGGTCGGTGTCGTGATCGGGCTTCACCACGCGCCGGTAGCCGGCTACCACCAGCACCACGCCGCCGGCCACCCACCACCAGGCGGACAGGCCGAACAGATAGAGCAGCAGGTCGGCAAGCCACGCGCCGACGGCGCCGCCCCGGTTCGCCAGCGGCGCGCCGGTGCCGGAAAAAGACCAGCCGGGATCACTGCGGGTGTACGAACCGAGGATCAGGCCGAGGTAGAGAAAGCCCGCAACCACCAGCAGCCACCACGACTCGCGGACGAGCCGCGCCACGCGTGGCGACAGCCCGTCATCAACGGCAGACGGCCGTCGAACGTTGGAGTCGTTCTTCTTGAAAAACATTGGGTTGGTGCGGAGACTTGACAGATCGCATTATACGCGGGGCGGGCCCGCCGCCAAGGGGCTTTTGAGTCTGGTGCGACAATGTTCGGGCCCACCTTGGCCCGGGTCGGGGCACCCCCCACATGGGCTACACTCGTCCTCTTTATTGCATTGCGAGAAACGCATGGCCACCAAGCACGCCCGATTGCTGATCCTGGGTTCCGGACCCGCCGGTTACTCCGCCGCAGTATACGCGGCACGCGCCAACTTGGCCCCGGTCCTCGTGACCGGCCTGGCCCAGGGCGGCCAGCTGATGACCACCACCGACGTGGACAACTGGCCCGCGGATGCCGATGGCGTCCAAGGCCCCGAATTGATGGCGCGATTCCAGAAGCACGCCGAACGCTTCCAAACTGAAATCATCTTCGACCACATCCATACGGTGCACCTGGACGCGCGCCCGTTCCGGCTGGAAGGCGACAGCGGCGAGTACACGTGCGACGCCTTGATCATCGCCACCGGCGCCTCGGCGCGCTACCTCGGGCTGCCGTCGGAGGAGGCGTTCATGGGCAAGGGCGTGTCGGCCTGCGCCACATGCGACGGCTTCTTTTACAAGGGCGAGGATGTGGCCGTGATCGGCGGGGGCAACACGGCGGTGGAGGAAGCGCTCTACCTGTCGAACATCGCCCGCAAGGTCACCGTCGTGCATCGCCGCGACAAGTTTCGCGCCGAGGCCATCCTGGTCGACCGGCTGATGGCCAAGACGGGTCCCCAGGGCAACATGCGCGTCCTGTGGAACCACACGCTGGACGAGGTGCAGGGCGATGCGTCCGGCGTCACCGGGGTCAAGCTGCGCTCGACTCAGGGCACGTCCACCGAGGAACTGCCGGTCCATGGCGTGTTCATTGCCATCGGACACACGCCCAACACGCAGATCTTCGAGGGCAAGCTCGCCATGGCGGGTGGGTACATCAAGGTGAAAGGCGGCGCCGAAGGCAACGCCACCGCGACGTCGGTCCCCGGCGTGTTCGCCGCCGGCGACGTGGCGGATCACGTCTATCGCCAGGCCGTCACGTCGGCCGGCACCGGCTGCATGGCGGCGCTCGACGCGGAGGCGTGGCTGGAAAGCCTCGCCTAGCGTCGGCGCGGCGGTCACTCCATTGAAGTGCCAGCGCAATGGCCAAGCTCTCCGACCTGAAGAAGCTCATGACCAACGCGCAGGTCGCGGCGCCTACACCTGCGCCGGCCAAGCCGGCACCCGCTGCGCGCGCGCAGAGTGCCAAGCGCGCGCTGGCCTCGGCCAAGCATGCCGACGGCGATGTCGATCTTGATCGCGCGTTCGCCGACGTGCAGCGGTTACCGCCCGGCAATCGCGCCGCCCTGCCCCCGGAACGTCCCGCCCCGATCGCGCGGCATACGCTGGCGGATGAGCGCGATGTATTGCAGGCATCGAAATACGGCAACGAACCCACGCCGCAGACGTGGGACATCGGCCAGGAATTCGAGCACCAGCAATCCTATGTGCGCGAAGGCATCGGCGCGGACGTCGCGGGCAAACTGCGCCGCGGCTTCTGGTCGGTGCAGGCGGAGCTCGACCTGCACGGCCTCACCACCGACCGCGCGCACGACGCGCTCGCCGATTTCGTCCTCGACGCGCGCACACGCGGCATGCGCTGCGTGCGCGTGATTCACGGCAAGGGCCTGACGTCGCCGGGCAAGGAACCGGTATTGAAGGGCAAGGTGCGTCGCTGGCTTTCCCATTGGGACGAGGTGCTGGCCTACGCCGAGGCGCCGCAGCACGCGGGCGGCGGCGGCGCCGTGCTGGTGCTGCTCAAGGGTCGCTGAACCCGTGCACCCCTCGCCGTGCTGGTGGTGTTGAAGGGTCGCTGAACCTGTGCACCCCTGTAGGCGAGGCTGAAGCCTCGCCTACAGGGGTCCGGGGGTACGCGCTATCAGCGCGGTGAACTCTCCGTCGTGGGCGGCGGCAACGCCGACAACTCGTTCGCGCCCACGCGGGTGACGACCGGATCGGACCATGCCCCGGTCACGCGATAGTCATAGCTGAACATCTTCTCGATCGGATTGTCGAACATCTGCTGCGCGAGAAACGTGCCGGCGCCGACCACGGCGCCCAGCAGCGGATTGGCCAGGAACAGCACGGCGGCACCCGCGGAGATGCTGGTGGACAGCGACGGCAGCACGCGCACATTCAGTTTCTGCGTTTCCTTGGCGAGATCGATGTCGCCGTTGATCTTGACCGACGCGGCGGGACCGGCCAGGCGCAGGTTGTCGGTGCGCATCAATCCGCGCTGCACGACGAAGTCGCCGGTGATGTCGTCGAAGGCAAAGCCCTCGCTGAAGACATCGCGGAAGTCGAGCGTGATGCGTCGCGGCAGCGCTTGCAGCGAAAGAACCCCCAGTAGCTTGCCGATGCCCGGATCGATCTTGGTGAACTGCCCGGCGCCCGCGACGAGGCTGAATTTTCCCGTCAGCGTCGGATAGTCGAACTCGTTCGGCGCACCGGTCCATGCGAGCTTGCCGTTGATGACGGTTGGCGCGTTGAGCACGGCCACCGGATAGCCCAGGCGCTGGAGAAAGGCGCCGGCGTCCTCCGCCGTGACCTTCGCGTCCAGTTCCGTCATCTGCGTGTCGCGGCCGATGCGCCACCAGCCGTTGGCCTCGATGCGCCCGGCCGGATTGGCCAGCGTCATGGTGACGATGCGCCAGTCGGGTCCCGCCGGCTGCGCCTGCAATTCGAAGC
>JBKJSU010000320.1:0-4151 GCA_046594415.1 Casimicrobiaceae bacterium
GGCTATACGCTGACCGCGCCACACCCCGAACCGCATTGGCGGCCCGAGCGCGCCGCCGCCGGTGCCGTCATGCAGCGCCTGACCTTGCGCCTCGACACCCTGCTGGCGCTGCCCGCCGTCACCTACGACGACCTCGAGCAGGCGCCGTTTGGCCGGTTTCGTTGGGGGGTGCGCTCGTCGGGCGTGCACCTGCCGAGCGCGCTGGCTGATGCGCTCGAAGAGTTGTGGGAAGCGCGGAACAAAACATTACGGGTTGGCAACTGAGGTGGCGCGGGCGCACTACAGCCGATCCAGCGGACTGATCACGCCACGTCCGCCACGACCTGCGCCGTGCGGATATTTGAGCGCCAGCGCATCGGGCAGGTAGACCGCGCCTTGACCGCCCGCCAAGTCGCGCTGATGCAGCGCGCGCGTCTTGGCCATTTGCTCCTTCAACGGCGTGGCGACGCGATCAGGCAGCATGGCCACGCGATCCTTCTGCCCCTTGCCGTCGCGCACCAGGATTTCGCGCCGCGTGAACTCCACATCCTTCACCCGCAGCCGCACCCCTTCCATGATGCGCATCCCGGTGCCGTAAAGCAGATGCCCGATCAACCGGTGCACGCCATCCAGCCGCCGCAGCACCTGCGCCACCTCTACCCGCGTGAGCACCACCGGCATGCGCTGCGGTGTCTTGGCGCGCTCGACGTGGTCGAGCCACGGTAGTTCTATACCGATTACCTCCCGGTACATGAACAACAGCGCGCTTTTCGCCTGGTTTTGCGTGCTGGCCGACACCCCACGGTCGACCGCGAGATGGGTGAGAAAGCTCTCCACGTCAGGCGCCCCCATTTCAACCGGGTGCCGCTTGCCGTGGAAAAGAATGAAGCGTTTAATCCAGTCGAGGTAAGCCTGCTCGGTGCGCAAGCTGTAGTGCTTCAGCCGGATCTTTTGCCGGGAACGTTCAAGGAACGGCAAGGGTGGGGGATCCGGCATCTGACGGTAATGCTTTTAGGTGCCTGCTAATTTGGTTTCTTTGTTGATTCTCGGGGCTAATTCCTAGTGTTACTAGTGACCATTTGGATGATTGACGTAGAATTTTCCGTCGTGGTTCGGTTCCCTACTTTTCGTTGAACTAAACCGCTTACGCGGTGGTTGGTCTGGTGTCGCTCTCTGCTGTTTTCCACGATGGCTGGTGATTGATCGCTGGCGCTGATGGTGAGCGTCGGTAGCGATAATGGTTGCCACCTGTGTCACGCTTTTTTCGGGAATGTTCCCGACTTGGACACAGGAGATTGTCATGAGCCCATTGCGCAAGCAGATGGAAGCGGACATGGTCATTCGCGGGCTGGCCTACCGTACGCGCGGCGCGTACTTGGAGTCGGTGACCAAGCTGGCGAAGTTCTACGGCAAAGGTCCGGACCAGATCAATGCAGAGGAAGTCCAGCGCTACCTGTTGCACTTGCTGCAAGAGCGCAAACTCGCGCACAGCAGTTGTAACGTCATGTGCAGCGCCCTGCAATTTTTCTATCGCGTCACGCTCAAGCGGCGCGAGGCGGAGTTCTGTCTGCCGCGGCCGAAGGTGCCGTCCCGGCTCCCCGAGATTCTGTCGCGCGAGGAAGTTGTGGCACTGCTCGACCAGACGGTGAACCTCAAACACCGCGCCCTGCTGATGACCACCTATGCCGGCGGCCTGCGCGTGTCGGAGGTGTGCCAGCTCAAGGTCGGGGCCATCGACAGCCAGCGGATGACGATCCGCGTCGTGCAGGGCAAGGGCGCCAAGGATCGCTATACCCTGCTCTCGCCCCGGCTGCTCACCGAACTGCGCCGCTATTGGCTGACCTACCGGCCGCAGCCGTGGTTGTTTCCCGGCGTGCGCGCCGCGGAGCCGATGGCGGTGCAGTCGGCGCAACGCATTTTTCGCGCCGCCAAGGATCGGGCCGGCATTACCAAGGATTGCGGCATTCACGGACTGCGCCATGCCTTTGCCACCCCTCTGCTTGAGGCCGGGGTGGACGTGCACCGGATTCAGCGGCTGATGGGCCATGGCAGCTTGAACACCACGGCGCGTTACTTCCATCTCGCCCAGAAGCACTTGTCGGGGACGACCTCGCCGCTCGATCTGCTGGAGTGGCCCGACACCACGCGCTCCTAGCACTTCGTGGGAGCGCATCCGCGTGACGCGGGTGCGGCATCGAGCAGGGTCGAGCTGGCGGATATCGTCCGCGTCCATGGCGCCGAGTTTCGCGCCAGCCACACTTTGCCCGCGGTGCAGTACCGCGCGCTGTACGCGATCCAAGCATGTCGGACGGCGACGCTGGGCGGCCATGTCGCACGCTGCGATGCCTGCGGCACGCTGCGTTACGCCTACCATTCCTGTCGCAATCGGCATTGCCCGAAGTGCCAGACCGGGGCCAAGGAGCGCTGGCTCGAAGCGCGCCGTGCCGAGTTGCTGCCGGTGCCATACTTCCACTTGGTGTTCACCCTACCGCACACCCTCAATGCGCTGGCCCAGGGCAATCCCAAGCTGATCTACGACCTGCTGTTCGAGTCGGCGGCTCGCACGCTCATCGAGTTCGGGCGCAATCCGCGCTGGCTGGGCGGCGACATTGCCGCCACCTTGGTGCTGCATACCTGGGGCCAGAATCTCAACCAGCATCTGCATGTGCATGCGCTGGTGACCGGCGGCGCGTTGGCTGGCGACGGGCACTGGATCGCCGCGCGCAAGGACTTCCTGTTTCCCGTGAAGGCGTTGTCCCAGGTCTATCGCGGCAAGTTCCTCGCCGCCCTGATGCATGCCTTCGCCGTGGGCCAATTCAAGCTCGCCGGAGCAACCGTGGCGCTGGCGGCGCCCACCGCGCGCGCCGAGTTGCTGACCCGATTGCGCGCCAGTCCGTGGGTCGTCTACGCCAAATCACCCTGCGCCGGCCCGCCGCAGGTGCTCGATTATCTGGGTCGTTATACCCATCGCGTTGCGCTATCCAATAATCGACTACTGAGCCTCAGCGACGGCCAAGTACGGTTCACCTGGAAGGACTACGCCCACGGCAATCGACGCAAAGTGATGGCCTTGGAAGCTACCGAATTCATTCGCCGCTTCCTGTTGCATGTGCTGCCCAAGGGCTTCATGCGCATCCGGCACTACGGCCTGCTCGCCAACCGTTCCAAATCCATCCTGCTCACGCAAGCTCGGCAGGCACTCGGTCAGCACGACGTGCCGCAACCACCGGTTGCTGAGTCCATCGCCGCTTTCTGGCTACGTGTCGCTCAGGTCGACATCGACCGCTGCCCGCAATGCGGCCTCGGCACCCTGCACGTCATCAGCGTGTTACCGCGCCTGCGCCCACCGGCACACGGACCGCCATGAGCCCTATGCGCTTACGCCACGCTGCTCCCGCCATGCCCCTTGCTGCGCCACCACGCGCACCGCGAACACGTTCGCCCCTGTCCTCCGCGTTGACCCCCGCCGATCCTTCTGACATAGTCGAAACCGTTGCCACCACGCCCCACGCGACGATCCGAGCGGACCATAAGCAGCTACCGACTTCACGTCAGCATCTCGGCGACCCTCGTTCGCCACCGCACCCGCCTTACAATCTCCAAACTGCGGCACTCTGAATCCAGCGGTTCAGTCCAACTGGTTTTATCCACCATGCTGACGCACGGCGGATAAAAACCTATTCGTTAGGCCGCGCTCTTGGAGCGGTTCCCGGTTCGGCGCATAATTCCGAGGTGAAAGTCAGCGAAATACTTCGCCTATTGCATGACGACGGGTGGCTGCTGGTCGTGACGCGCGGCAGTCATCGGCAATTCAAACATCCAACCAAACCGGGGCGCGTAACCGTCCCGGGCAAGCCCAGCGATGAGCTAGCGCCAGGCACGCTGAATAGCATCCGCAAGCAATCCGGTATAAAGAAGTGAGGTTCTTCATGCGCTATGCCATCGTGATCGAGAACGCAGGATCAAATTTTTCCGCATACGTCCCGGATCTTCCAGGGTGCGTCGCTACTGGTGCCAGCATTGACGAGGTACAGCGCGAGATGCGCGAGGCTATCGAGCTGCATATTGAAGGAATGCGGGAAGACGGCGAGTCGATCCCTCAGCCTTCAATATGCAGCTCGATAGCCTCGCGCATCTCGCGCTGTACCTCGTCAATGCTGGCACCAGTGGCG
>JBKJSU010000048.1:0-12218 GCA_046594415.1 Casimicrobiaceae bacterium
ATTTCGGCACCTTTTTACCATGACCGAGGAGCATCGAGTGTATCAATACGGCCGGGATTTGCGGTGGCCGCGACGGATGCGCTAGACTGAAAAGTGGACATCCGCCCACCTGTGCAAGGAGTGATTCGTGCGCTTCGTTCACCTGCTTTCGATCATGTTCGTTGGCGCCGCGGCGTCGCTCCTGTTGCCGGTTGCGCAAGCAAGGGACACCCCGGCGGGACCGATCTGGAACGACATGGATGCGAAGGGCAAGTGTCCACGCGTCTGCCAGCAGAACGGCGACGCGCGCTGGACTGGCCAGTGGCACACGCTGACGGGCACCGCGACGTCGGTCTGCGACTGCGAGGGCGGCGCGTCGCCGAGTTTTCCGCTGACCCAGGGGCAATGGAAAGAGGCGGGGCCCCTGTTCAACCAGTTCGACGCGCAGAACAAGTGTCCCGGCGTCTGCCAGCAAGCAGGTGGCGGGGCATGGGATGGCAACTGGAAGACGACGCAGCCAGGCCGGATGTCCGTCTGCAGTTGCAAGGGCTCAGGTGCGCTCCCCGGTCCGCCTGGGGGAGCTTCCTGCAATGCGCGCGCGCGGGGCGGCTGCGCCGGATGCTCGCTGCAATGCGGACCGGGCCAGCGCGCATCCTGCCAGGAAGGAACCACGGCCAACGACCGGATGCGCAACGGCGACACGAGCTGTGTGGCCAACGCGCAATGCGAGTGCCGCTGAAGCATCGTCGATCGGGACCGACGTTCGGATCAGCCGCCCAGATCCATCCCGCCGTTGATGTGCAGCGTCTGCCGGATAGGAAGTTTAACGGCGCACAGGGAGTGTTCAGTTGCTGAACAGTCGGGGTGAATCCGGGATTTCGTGCCGAAGGATGGTGAGAAGACCGTCATGATCGCCCGCCATCGCGACGTACTCACCGCCTTTGGGCCGCCAGGGCCGGGTTTGCAACCTTCAACGAGATCGCGTCACGGGAGGTCCAGTACCAATACTGTTGGGCGGCATTGGCTTTTGGCGGCTGCCAACGGCCTGACGTCGGCCCCATAGCGCTCCATTGCCGGCGCGATCGACCCGGAACTCCGGGCGGGGGCGCGGCGGCTTGATCGCGAGAGGTTCGACGTCAGGCGTGACTGCCCGCCTCCTCCAATGCTCGAATTTCCTCTTCCGTCAACTTCGGCCCATCCAGCGTTACCCGCTTGTCCTGCGTTTCGGCCATACGGAAACGCGCTATGACGGGCTTCAATTCTTCCTTGACGTATTTTTCGCTGTAGCCGTTAAAAATGTGACCGAGCAGGCCGCGCTTCAGGTCGCTGGTGTTCATCGCCCAGTCGGCGACAGGAAACGTGAGGTTCATATTGCAATGCATCATGATGCCCATGTTGTGGTGCGCGGCATGGTGGCGGCGAATGGTATTGACGAACGGCAGGTTGCGCACAACCGGGTTTTCCGGCACGTGGCAACAGAGATGGAACGTCTCGTACACCATGTAGTGGCCAATCATGGTGATAAAGACCACGTAGCCGGCGTTGGCGTTGATCAGCGTGGCGGCAACGAAGCCGAAGAGTCCGCCCATGACCGCGAGGACTATCAGGACGCGCCAGGGGAAGAACACGATGCGGAACTCCTTGACCGTGCCGATTGTGAAATCATTGTCCGTGAAGTATTGGTGGTGCTGCCGGGTGTGACGGTCGTAGATGGCGCGCAGCGCGAACACGTCGACGAGGCGATGCATCACGAACTTGTGCATGCCCCACTCGATGAAATTGCCGGCGATGGCCACCGGGATGATCAGCAGCCATTCCCAGGTGGGGTGCTGCATGCGGCTCACACACCAGGCAATGGCGGCGATCCCGGCGGTGTACATCACGCCGATATGCACGAGCCCGTTGTACCAAGGGCTGATGCCGGCCATGTATTGTTCGCGGAAGCGGCGTTGGCGATCGGTCATCATGATGAACTGTTGCCTCGGAAGTGAACTGTTGCCCCTAAAAGAACTGTTGCCTCGTCTGCAGGCCGCTGATATATTAGTTGTCGATCACCTCCTATGTCAATCGAACAATGGTGACAAAGCGTGCAGCGGTTCCGCCCGGCGCCTCGGCGCAAAGCCTCACCGATCGCGCCTATGCTGACCTGGAGGAAATGATCGTAACGCTCAAACTTGCGCCGGGCAGCGCCGTCTCCGAAGCCGAGCTTTCCGCCCAGCTCGGGATTGGCCGCACGCCCATTCGCGAGGCACTCCAGCGCTTGGCTCGCGAGCGACTCATCGCGATTTTTCCGCGCCGCGGCATTCTGGTGTCCGAGATCAACGTCAGCAGTCAGCTGCGCCTGCTTGAGGTGCGACGGGAGCTGGAGCGCCTTGTGGCGCGTAGCGCCGCACGCCGGGCTAGCGAAACCGAACGCAAGCGGTTTCGCACCTTGGCGGCGCAATTCGAGAAATCGGCCAAGGTCAATGACGACGTCACGTTCATGCGCACCGACCGCGATTTCAATGTGCTTTGCTCGGCCGCCGCGCACAACGAATTCGCCGCCGGCGCCATGAGCCTCATGCACTCGCTGTCGCGCCGTTTCTGGTACATCCATTTCAAGCAGGCCGCCGACATGCCGCTAACCGCCAAGTTGCACGCCAACATCGCGCGGGCCATCGCCAATGCCGAGGAGGAGCGGGCTGCCCGTGCGACGGACAAGCTGCTCGACGTTATCGAACGATTCACGCGCGCGGCAGTGAACCCTGCATAGTTGCCCGCATAGGCGCGCGCACAACCGCAAACAAGACGCACGCTGCACAGCAGCGGCACGACAGCAGGACATCCGATCATCAAAGGAGGAGCACGATGGACAGCACCCGCAGAAAAGTAGTGCAAGCGCTGGGCGGCGCCGGCGCCGCCATCGCCGCCCAGCCGTACCTGAGCTTTCCCGCGCTGGCACAGAACAAGCCGCTGCGGATCGGCATCATCGCGCCCAAGGCCGGCATTGCCGGCACGATCGGGGAGACAGGATTGCGCGGCACGCTGTTTGCCGTGGAGCGGATTAACGCCGCCGGCGGCATTGCGGGGCGCAAGGTCGAGCTCATCATCGAGGAGGAAACCAATCCCAAGGACTCGATCGAGCGGCTGCGCAAGCTCGTGCTCCAGGACAAGGTTGACTGCGTACAGGGCATCGTCTCCTCCGGGGTCAGCCTCGCCATGGGTGCCGTGGCCGAGGAAATGAAGGCCCTGGTGATCTTCTGGGACGGCACGACGCAGGACGGCGTCAAGGAAACCATGCCGAACCCGCGCTACGTTTTCCGCAGCACCGACAACGAATGCGAAGCGGTGATGGCGTCGTTGCTGGCAATCAAGCATTGGGGCAAGGGCCAGTTCAAGACGGTGGCGGGCATCAACCCCGACTATTCCTATGGTCGCAACAACTTCGCGGCATTCCAGGCGTTGCTGAAAAAGTTCAAGGTCGAGCACACTGTGGTCGCAGACCAGTGGCCCAAGGTCGGCACCATGGATCTCACCTCGCACGTCGCTGCGTTGAAAGCCGCCAAGCCCGATCTCGTGTTCTCGTCGCTGCTGTTCGCCGATCTGCCGGTTTTCATGAAGACCGCCTACGGCGCCGGCCTGATGGACGGCAAGACCAAGTTCGTGTTCCCGGCGGCGGGGTTCCAGCACACGTTGCTCAAAAAGGATTTCACGCCCGAAGGCATGATCTTCGGCCACAACACGCTCTACTTCGCCGCCGAAAATTCGACGCCGCTGCAAAAGAAGTTTGTGGAGGAATACGAAGCCAAGTACAAGGACTATCCGCACTGGGAAGCCGACCGCGCCTACTTCGCGATGGAAATCTACAAGGCCGGCGTCGAAAAAGCGTACAAGGCCAAGAATGCGTGGCCTTCCACCGAGGACATCATCAACGCGATGGAGGGCCTCAAGGTGGAATCACTTGGCGGTCCCGGGCAGATGCGCGCCGATCACATTGCCGAACAGACCTTCTATCAGGGTCTCACCACCCACAAGAACCGCTACGACTTTCCGACGCTGACCGACGTCACCACCATGTATTCGGACCAACTGCAGAAGCCCAAAGGAATGGATTTCTGGCAATGGATCGACACAGCGCAAATCAAGCTTTGATCCGTTGACTTCTTTTTTCGACGTCCTGCTCGGAGGCGTTTTCCACGCCTCCGTGCTTTTTCTCGTGGCCGCCGGGCTGCAGCTCGTGTTCGGCGTGCAGCGGATCGTCAATCTCGCTTGCGGCTCGTTCTACGCGCTGGGGGCGTATTTCGGCATCTCGGCAGTCAACTGGGCCATCGGCATTGGCGCCCCGACGTGGACGTTCCTGCCGGTATTGATCGCGTCGGGCGTGCTGATCGCCGCCATCGGTCCGTTCATCGAATTGCTGCTGCGGCCGGTCTACGATCGCGACGAGGCCTTCCAGCTGCTGCTGACATTTGCGCTGGTGCTCATGTTCCAGGACGTGCTGCGCTTCCTCTGGGGTGCCAATCCGCAGCAGCTCGGCAATCTCTCCATGAGTTACGGCAAGGTCGCCATTGGTGACGTGACTTTTCCCACCTACAACGTGCTGGTGATGCTTGCAAGTCTTGCGATTGCGGTCGGCTTCGGGCTCTTTCTGCAACGCACCCGCTTCGGGCGGATCCTGCGGGCAACGGCGGAAAACCGCGAGATGGCCGAGGCGCTCGGTGCCAACGTGCGCTGGATCTACGCCAGCGTATTCACGCTCGGCACGATGCTCGGCACGATCGGGGGCGCGTTGGTCGTGCCCACCTCCGCCGCGTCGCTCGACATGCCGGTGGAACTGGTCGTCGAGGCCTTCGCGGTGGTCGTGATCGGTGGCCTGGGCAGCATGCGCGGCGCTCTTGTCGGCGCACTGATCGTCGGCCTTACCCGGGCCGTAGCGATTTCGTTCTACGCCGAATTGGAAGTGCTCGCCATCTACATGATCGTGATCGTGGTGCTGGTCGCGCGCCCGGCTGGCCTGTTCGGAAAGCCGGTCGAGTGAGCGCACTGCGCCAGCACGGGTTCCTGCTCAGCTTCGTCTGCGCCGCGCTGGCGGTGCTGGCCGTCTTTCCGATGGTGGCGCAGCCGTACTACATCACGCTGGTGCTGCCGGCGTTCGCCTATGCAATCGCCTTGCTGGGTTTCAACCTGCTGTTCGGCTACACCGGGCTCCTGTCGTTTGGTCATGCGTTTTTTGTCGCCGTCGGCGCCTATGGGGCAGCGGTCTTGTCCAGCAAATTGGGCGTGAAAAGCTTCGAGTTGATCCTCCTGCTGTCGGGTGCCGCGGCGGTGCTGGCTGCCGCGCCCGTCGCGCTGCTGTCGGTGCGCTATGTCCGCATTTTCTTCGGCATTCTCACGCTGGCTTTCGGGATGCTGTTTCACTCATTCCTGTTCAAGTTCTACGACCTCACCGGAGGCGATACCGGCATCCGGGTGCTGCGTCCCTCGTTGCTCGGCATGGACTTCAAGGACCTCGACAAAACGGCATTCCTGATCGGCCCGTTCTACTATTACTGCCTCGCGTTGCTGGTCGGCATGGGGTTCCTGATGTGGCGCATCGTGCATTCGCCGTTTGGTCTCCACCTGACCGCGATCCGTGAAAATCCGCGCAAGGCGGAATACCTCGGCGTGCGGGTGCGTTTCTTCCGCCTGATTGCATTCCTGATCTCCGCCTTCTACTGTGCGATTGGCGGCGTGATCCTGGCCATCAATACCGGGCAGGCCGACCCCGAACTTGCGTACTGGACCCACTCCGGCGAGTTGGTGTTCATGACGGTACTGGGCGGCTTCGCCAATTTCTTCGGTCCGGTCGTCGGCGCCTTCGCCTTCACGTTCCTCAAGTCGGAACTGATGGGAATGACGCAGTACTGGCGGTTCTTTCTGGGTCTCACCTTGGTCGTGATCGTCCTGGCGTTCCCGCGCGGACTGATGGGAATGGCGCAGGATCTGTTCAGGAAGGCGAAGCGCCCATGACCGCGCTGATCGAGACCGTCGACGTGCACAAGTCGTATGGCACATTCGTCGCACTTGACGGGGTGTCGATTGCGGTCGCGGAAGGCGAGATGGTTTCCATCGTGGGGCCGAACGGCGCCGGTAAGACCACGCTCGTCAACGTGCTGACCGGATTGCTCAAACCCACATCCGGACTTGTCCGGTTCAAGGGCCAGGACATCGCGGGCATCGGACCGGTGCTGCTTTCCAAGCGTGGCCTGGCACGGGCATTCCAGTTGGTGCACATCTTTCCAGCCTTGACTGTGGCCCAGACGATTGCGGTGGCGGTGGTGTCGCAGACTACGGGGGGCATGAGCTTCCTGCGTTCGGTTGCGATGGATGCGGCGTTGCGGCGCAAGGTGCGCGACGTGGCGGCGATCTTTGGCCTCGATGGCAAGCTCGATACGGAATCGCGACTGCTGTCGCAGGGTGAGAAGAAGCTG
Source organism: Casimicrobiaceae bacterium (assembly GCA_046594415.1). Classification (GTDB taxonomy): domain Bacteria; phylum Pseudomonadota; class Gammaproteobacteria; order Burkholderiales; family Casimicrobiaceae; genus VBCG01. The sequence goes on from JBKJSU010000048.1 coordinate 6,429, forward strand.
CTGGACATCGCGAGCGCGTTTGCGCTGACGCCGGAGGTGATACTCCTCGACGAGCCCACCAGCGGCGTTTCCAGTGGTGACAAGCATGGCATCATGAAGACGCTGGTTGAAGCGTCCCGCCGCGCCGGAATCAAGGCCATCATCCTGGTCGAACACGATATGGACCTGGTCGCAGAATACTCGACGCGCATCGTGGCGGTGCAGGCTGGCCGCATCCTCGCCGACCGTTCGCCCGCCGAATTCTTCGGTGATCCCGAAATCATCGCCGCCATCGTCGGCAAAATGGTCGGAAGGCTCGCGAGGGAGCCCTAGAATGCTGGCGATCGAACAACTCGTCGTCGACATCCAGTCGAGCCGAATTCTCCGCGGCATTTCGCTCAAGGTCGCCGCCGGCGAACTTATCTGCCTGGTCGGGCGCAATGGTGCCGGCAAGACCACCACCTTGCGGACCATCATGGGGATGCGCAAACCCATTTCCGGCGCCATCGCATTCCATGGCAAGTCCCTGGTCGGCATGGCGACCAACAGGATTGCACAGCTTGGTGTCGGCTATTCGCCTGAGGAAAGCCAGGTCTTCGGCGATCTCACTGTTGCCGAGAACATCGAACTGCCGACTTGGACGCGGCCCCATGGGCGCCCGGCGCGGGAACGCGTGGAAAGCGCCTACACGATCTTCCCCAAGTTGCGGCAATACGCAGCGCGCGGCGGCAACGAGCTGTCGGGCGGCGAACGCAAGATGGTTTCCATTGCGCGGGCGCTGACCCTCGATCCGAAATTGCTGCTGCTGGACGAGCCGTTCGAGGGACTCTCGCCGGCGATCATCCCGAGCATCAGTGAAGGCATCGCGTCGATCCGCCAGCTGGGCCACGGCATATTGATGGCGGAGTCGAACATTCACCACATCCCCGACCATGCCGATAGCGTGTACGTGCTGGAGCGCGGCGAGATCATCTACTGCGGCAAACCCGGCGACCCCTACCCTCCTGCGGTGATGCGGGTCATCAGCGGTTCTGCCTGAACAGGAAAATGCACATGCCCAAAGTGCTGACCCAATCTCAGATCGACACGTATTGGCGCGACGGCTGCGTCTTTCCGATTCGGGTGATGAGTCGCGAGCAGGCGCAGGAACTGCGACAGCGGCTGGAATCGTTCGAGTCGAGTACCGGCGGACCGCTGAAGGGCGACCTGCGCCACAAGTCGCACCTGCTGTTTCCCTGGCTCAACGACCTCGTGCACGACAGTCGCATCGTCGGCGCTATCGAGGATCTGTACGGCCCCAATCTGCTGTGCTGGACCACCAATTTCTTTATCAAGGAGGCCGCCAATCCGGCTTTCGTGTCGTGGCATCAGGACTCGACGTACTGGGGACTCAATAAGCCGGACGTGGTGACGGCGTGGATAGCATTGACGCCAAGCAATGCGAGCAACGGCGCGATGGGCTTCATCCCCGGCACCCATACGTCGGATCAGATTGCGCACCGGGACACCTTTGCGAAGAACAACCTGCTGACGCGCGGCCAGGAGGTTGCGGTCGACGTGGACATGTCCAAAGCCGTCACGATCAGCCTTGAGCCGGGTGAAATTTCGCTGCACCACGTGCGCCTTGTGCATGGTTCGCCGGCCAATCCGTCTCCCGACCGCCGCATCGGTTTTGCCATCCGCTACATCCCGACCAGCGTTGCTCAAATCGCCGGCCGCGACAGCGCAACCCTGGTGAGCGGCAGCGACGAGTTCCACCATTTCGACCCGGAGCCGCGACCCACCCGGGACATGGAGCCCGCATTCGTGCAGCTGCACAAGGAGATCACCGCGCGCAACGCGCAGATTCTCTACCGCGGCACGGACGTGAAGAGCTACAACGACCCCGGCGCCCTGCCCGATCGCGCCACATGACGCGGCCATGGACACGATAGCCAAGGCGACGCTGTTTCAGCAGATGCACCTGGGTCCGGAGATCCTGGTCATTGCCAGCGCTTGGGACGCTGGTAGCGCACGCGTGTTCGAGGAGGCCGGCATCCGCGCAGTCGGCACCGGCAGTGCGGGCGTCGCCTTCAGTCACGGTTTTCCCGACGACGAATTCATTCCGCGCGACGTGATGTTGCGTGCGATCGGGGAGATCGTCGCCACCGTCAAGGTTCCGGTCACGGCCGATATCCTTTCCGGACTGGGCGAGACCGTCGACGAGGTCATCGGGACGATCCGCGACGTCATCGGTCTGGGCGCGGTGGGCGTGAACATCGAGGATGGGTCAGAAGTTGGCGGCCCACACCTCGTGGACATCGACCGGCAAGTCGAGAAACTGCGCGCCGTGCGCGCGGCTGCGGACGGTGCCGGCGTGCCGATCGTGATCAATGCCCGCACTGACAGCTACTGGCTCAAGTTGGGCGACGAGCGCGCGCGACTTCGCGTGAGCATCGAGCGCGCCAATCGTTATCGCGAGGCCGGGGCCGATTGCCTGTTCGTGCCCGCCGCCGCCAACCCCGAAACGATTCGCACGCTGGTCAAGGAGATCGGGGGGCCGGTCAACATCCTCACCGTGCCCGGTTGCCCCTCCATCACCGAGCTCAATGCGCTTGGCGTGCGCCGCGTCAGCGAAGGGTCGGGTCCGGTGCGCGCCACCATGATGCTCACGCGCCGCATCGCGCACGAACTGTTGTCCCGGGGAACCTATGCGAGCTTCCACGATGCCGCGATTCCCTACCCCGAAGCCAATCAGCTCTTCCGCTAGCGAGGACGCCCCGCAATGAAATTCCGCGCTGCCGTTTTGAACCGCGTGAACGAGCCCATGACCATCGACACGCTCGACATGGCGCACCTCGAGCCCACCGACGTGCTGGTCAGGATTCACGCCAGCGGCCTGTGCCACACCGACCTCGAAGTCATCCAGGGCACGCTGGCTTATCCGCTGCCGATCGTGTTGGGGCACGAAGGCGCCGGCGTGGTCGAGGCCGTGGGCAGTGCGGTGACCGAAACCAAGGTCGGGGACCACGTCATCTGCTCGTGGAATCCTTACTGCGGCCACTGCTTCTATTGCGATCGTGGCGTGCGCATCCTCTGCGAGGTACTGACGCGCACCCAGCCCAAGGGACTCCTGATGGATGGCGGCACGCGCATGACGCGCGACGGTGAGCGCGTCCACCACTTCTTTGTCACTTCCACGCATGCGGAATACACCGTGGTTCCCCAGTCGGGCGCCATACCGATTTCGAAGGACATCCCGTTCGACCGCGCCTGCGTCATTGGCTGCGGTGTCATGACCGGGGTCGGCGCCGTGGTGCGCAAGGCCAAGGTGGCACCCGGATCGAGTGTGGCCGTCATTGGCTGCGGTGCGGTGGGCCTCAACGCGCTGCAGGGCGCCCGGATCGCGGGCGCCGGCCGGATCATTGCCGTTGATGTCGGCGAAGGTCGCCTCGCGCGCGCCGTGCAATTCGGCGCCACCGACGTCGTGGATGGCGCGGCCCCCGATGCTTTGGAACGGATTCGCGCACTTACTGCGGGGCGTGGCGCCGACTACGTCTTCGAGGCCGCGGGCCACAAGGCCACGTTTCCCCTGTCCGTCGAGGCGGTTCGGCCTGCTGGTGAACTGGTCTGGCTTGGCAAGATCAACGTGAACGACGAAGTCGCATTCCGCTGGGGCTCGCTGATGGGCGAAAAGCGAATCGTGCGTTCCAGCTATGGCGAAGCCAGTCCCAAGCGCGACTTTCCGTGGCTGGTGGACCTGTACCTCGAAGGCAAGCTCATGCTGGACGAGCTCATCACCCGGCGCATCAAGCTCGAGCAAATCAACGACGGCTTCGCCGCGCTGGCTCGCGGCGACGGCATTCGCACGGTGATCGAGATGGCATGAAGCATCCGCCTCTCGCGCCCTGGCATCTCGATGTTCCGCATCGGGAATACGCAATGGGCGACCTGCAACTCGAGTCGGGTGAGGCGATCATCGACAATCGCCAGTCGTTCGTCACCCATGGCAAACTCAACGTGGCGGGCGACAACGCGATCCTGGTGTGCGCCTCGCTATCCGGCACCCATCATCGCCTCGACTTCCTGATCGGCCCGGGCAAGGCGCTCGATCCCGCGCGCTGGTTCATCGTCGCCACCGACGCCATTGGCAACGGACTGTCCACGTCCCCGTCCAACAGCACAACCCAGCCCCGAATGCAGTTTCCGCAATATGCGTTGCGCGACATGGTGACCGCCCAGCACCGGCTGCTCACCGAACACCTCGGCATCCACCGGCTGCATGCCGTCGTGGGCGCGTCGATGGGCGGGATGCAGGCACTGCAATGGGCGGTGATGCATCCCGATTTCATGCAAGCCATTGTCGCCATGACGCCGATGGCAAAGACGGCGCCATGGTCTGTGCTTGTGACGACGACAGCACGCGCATGCCTCATGGCAGACCCGGCATGGAATGGCAACGAGTTCGACTCGATCCCGGAGCGAGGATGGCGCGCCTTTGCCGGACTGATGAGCGCATTGGCCATGCGTACGCCGGAGGCAGTGGAATTCTTGGCGGAGCAGGCGGACGCAAACCGCTGGCTCGAGGACATGGTCACGCAACAGCGTGCCATTGCGCTGGACCCGCATGACTACATCTACCAAGCGCGTGCCTACGAGGCCCACGACGTTGGCAGCACCCCGGGCTTTGCCGGTGATACCGATGCCGCGCTGCGCGCCATCACCGCGCGCGCGTTGCTGCTGGCGCCACCGTTGGATCTCCTGAATCCGGCGCCGGCTGCCCGGGCCGCAGCCGCGCTTATTCCTGGCGCCCGATTCCTCGAAATTCCATCGCGACAAGGGCACTCCGCCGCCAGCAATGTCAAGTCGGAAGACAGCGCGTTCCTCGATCGCGCCATCGACCGCTTCCTGGCTGTGTGAACGGCGGCGTGCGTCACAAGCGGCGAACTATGCATCGCACACGTCGCGCACGCACCCGCGCAGCCAGCGATGGGCGGGATCGCCGTCCATCCGCGGATGCCACAGCAATGGCACCGTGATCGGCGCAATGGGCATGGGCAGCGTGAAGCTGTGCATGCCCGTGCGCAGTTCGCCGGTGTGCCGCTCCGGCACGCTGGCCACCAGATCGGAGGCGCGCGCCAATGCCAGCGCGGCCGAGAATCCGCCGACGGTCGTGGCAATCGCGCGCTCCCGTCCGAGCGACGCCAGCGCATCGTCGAGCGGACCCTTGCCGCTGCCGGGCCGCGCGATGCGGATGTGCCCGGCGGCGGCGTAACGGGCGAGAGTGATCCTGCCCTTGCCGAGCGGGTGCCCGGCGCGCACGACCCCGACGAACCGGTCCGTGAACAACGCCTGCGCGCGCACTTCCGGCCCGGTGGTCTTGCCCACCACGCCGGTTTCCAGATCGACGGTGCCCTCACGCAGTTGCGCGCTGTCGCGGTCGAGCTTGGGTACGAAGCGCAGGTGCACGCCGGGCGCGTCGGCGCCGATGCGCGCGAGCAGCCGGGCACCGAAGTTTTCCACGAAGCCTTCGCTGTTCCGCAGCGTGAAGGTGCGCTCGAGCTGCAGCAGATTGAGCACCCTGGCGGGGCGCAGTGCTGCTTCGGCGTCATGCACGAGTTGCCGCACGCGTTCGCGCAGCTCGAGCGCACGCGGCGACGGCACCAGACCGCGCCCGGCCCGCACCAGCAGTGGATCGCCGGTGGCCTCGCGCAATCGCGCCAGTGCCCGGCTCATCGCCGAGGGGCTCAACTGCAGCCGCCGCGCCGCGCGCGCCACGCTGCCTTCCGCGAGCAGCACGTCCAGCGCAAACAACATGTTGAGATCGGGTCG
>JBKJSU010000174.1:0-5857 GCA_046594415.1 Casimicrobiaceae bacterium
CAGCGCCTGGCCGAATCCTACGAAACGGCGTTGCGCCACGGTGACGGCCGCGCCATCGCCGTGGAAATGGACGGCGGCCGCGAGCATCTCTTCTCGGCCAAGTTCGCGTGCCCGATCTGCAATTACGCGCTGGCGGAATTGGAGCCGCGCCTCTTCTCGTTCAACAGCCCGCTGGGCGCGTGCCCGCGCTGCGATGGCCTGGGCTCGATCAGTTTCTTCGATCCGAAGCGTGTGGTCGCGTTTCCGCAATTGTCGCTCGCCTCCGGTGCCATCAAGGGCTGGGACAGGCGCAACCAGTTTTACTTCCAGTTGCTGCAAAGCCTGGCCAAGCACGTGGGCTTCGATGTCGACAAGCCGTTTGCCAAGCTGCCGGAGAAGGTGCAGGCGCTGATTCTCTACGGCTCCGGCGACGAAAAAATTCCGTTCACCTACCTGTCCGACCGCGGCAAACCGATGGTGCGCGAGCACGCGTTCGAAGGCATCGTGCCCAATCTCGAGCGCCGCTATCGCGAGACCGATTCGATGATGGTGCGCGAGGAGCTGGCCAAATACCTCAACAACAAGCCGTGTCCGGAATGCAACGGCACGCGCCTGCGGCGCGAGGCGCGGCACGTCAAGGTCGGGCAGGGAGACTATGCGCGGCCCATCTACGAAGTGTCGGGCCTGCCGCTGAAGGACGCGATGCAATTTTTCGGCGGGCTGGTGCTCGATGGCCAGAAGGCGGCCATTGCCGATCGCATCGTCAAGGAAATCCGCAGCCGCCTGCAGTTCCTCAACAACGTCGGGCTCGACTACCTGTCGCTCGACCGCTCGGCGGAAACGCTGTCGGGTGGCGAGGCGCAGCGCATCCGGCTGGCGTCGCAAATCGGCTCGGGATTGACGGGCGTGATGTACGTGCTCGACGAGCCGTCGATCGGCCTGCACCAGCGCGACAACGACCGGCTGCTGGACACGCTGAAGCACCTGCGCGATCTCGGCAACAGCGTGATCGTCGTCGAGCACGATGAGGACGCGATCAACGCTGCCGATTACGTGGTCGACATGGGCCCCGGTGCCGGCGAACATGGCGGGCAGGTCGTGGCGCAGGGCACGCCCGAGGAAGTGCGGCGCGCGCCGCATTCGCTCACCGGCCAGTATCTGGCCGGCCACCGGTCAATTCCGATCCCGGCGCGGCTACATCGCGCCGATCCGGCGCGCGTGCTTACCATTGCCAATGCCAAGGGCAACAACCTGCAGGGCGTCACGTTGCGGCTGCCGGTGGGCCTCTTCGTTTGCGTCACCGGCGTGTCCGGTTCCGGCAAGTCCACGTTGATCAACGACACGCTCTACCACGCCGTGGCGCGGCATCTGTACGACAGCTCGGAGGAACCGGCGGCACACGGTGACATCGCGGGCCTCGATCACTTCGACAAGGTGATCAGCGTCGACCAGAGTCCCATCGGCCGCACGCCGCGATCCAACCCCGCGACGTATACAGGATTGTTCACGCCGATCCGCGAACTCTTTGCGCAGGTGAAGGAAGCGCGCGAACGCGGCTATGGCCCGGGGCGCTTTTCCTTCAACGTGAAGGGTGGGCGCTGCGAGGCGTGCCAGGGCGATGGCCTCATCAAGGTGGAGATGCACTTCCTGCCGGACGTGTATGTGCCGTGCGATGTCTGCCACGGCCAGCGCTACAACCGCGAAACGCTCGAGGTGCGCTACAAGGACCGGAACATCCACGAAGTGCTCGCCATGACGGTGGAGCAGGCGCACACGTTCTTCGAGCCGGTTCCGGCCGTGGCGCGCAAGCTGGCCACGCTGCTGGATGTGGGCCTTGGCTATATCACGCTGGGCCAATCCGCCACCACGTTATCGGGGGGCGAGGCGCAGCGGGTGAAGCTGGCGCTCGAACTGTCGAAGCGCGACACCGGGCGCACGCTCTACATCCTGGACGAGCCCACCACCGGCTTGCACTTCCACGACATCGAGCTGCTGCTCACGGTGCTGCACCGGCTGCGCGACCACGGCAACACCGTGGTGGTGATCGAGCACAACCTCGATGTGATCAAGACGGCGGACTGGATCATCGACCTGGGTCCGGAAGGCGGTGGTGGCGGTGGAACGATCGTCGCCGAAGGCCCGCCGGATGTCATCGCGGGCACCGCGGCGAGCTATACCGGGCGCTATTTGAAGCCGGTGCTCGACGCAGAAGCAAAGCGGCGCGGCAAACCGGCGCCGGCCGCGCCGCGAGGCGCGCGCGGCCGCAAAGTGTCAGGCGATCTGTTGGGCTGAACCGTTGGCGGGGCTTCAGCCTCGCGCGGCGCTGTGCGAGGCTGAAGCCTCGCCTGCATTGGCGCTCAGTAGTCCATCGGCTCGGCCGCGTCTGCCGGCTCCGCAGCCCGCACCAACTGGTGCGCGCGGAACAACGCGCGCGCGAGGTGCGGCACGACGTTCGCTTCGCCCAGCGTGGCGGCGAAGCCGGTGCGCTCGACCTGCGTTGCCGGGTTGCGGTTGAGGCCGCACAGGATCAGCTGGCCGCCCCGTTTCGCGAGCGAGCGCTGCAGCGATTCAAGCGTTTCGAGACCCGTGTTGTCGATGCTGACCATCTGGTGCATTTCCAGGATGATGATGTTGGCGGGGGTGCGCACCGGATCCAGCAACGGCTCGAGCCTGCCCACCGAGCCGAAGAACAACGCGCCGAAGACCTTGTAGGCGGCAATCGCCGGCGGGACGCCGTCGAGGCGAATCGGCTCGACCTGTGTGAGTTCGGACATCCGGTAAATGAAGAAGAGGCTGGCCAGTACGAGTCCGATCTCGACGGCAAGCGTCAGGTCGAAGACCACGGTGATGAAGAATGTCGCGAGCAGCACGGTGCGATAGGGAATCGAATACCGGGCCAGGTCGCGGAAGGCATGCCAGTCGCCCATGTTGAGCGCCACCATGATCAGCACCGCGGACAGCGCAGCCAGCGGGATATATTTGGCGAGCGGTGCGGCGATCAGCACGATCAGCAGCAGCGTGACCGCGTGGATGATGCCGGCGACGGGCGTGCGGCCGCCGGCACGGACGTTGGTCGCGGTGCGGGCAATGGCGCCGGTGGCGGGAATGCCGCCGAAGAACGGCGCGACGATGTTGGCGATGCCCTGCGCCATGAGTTCCTGGTTGGGATCGTGCCGGTCGTCGATCTGCACGTCGGCCACGCGCGCCGACAGCAGGGATTCGATGGCGCCCAGCAGCGCGATCGTGATCGTGGGCGCCAGAAGCTTGCGTAATGTCTCGAGCGAGATGTCGGGCCACGCGAATGCCGGCAGGCTCTGCGGAATGCCGCCGAAGCGCGTGCCGATGGTCTCGATGTTCAGTTGGAGCAGGCCGACCATCACCGAGGCCACGATCAGTACGACGATCGGTCCCGGCAATCGCGACATGACCGCGCGGCCGCGGCGGGTGGTGTTGAGAAACGCGCGGTCGCGCATCGGCACATGCCCGTCGCCGCCTGCCGCCGGCTCGGAGCCCGCATGGTCCTCGTCCTCCAGCGCCTGGCCGGTGGTCGTGATCGACTTCGGCCAGAACCACAGCACGAAGAGGCACAACGAGGACACGATCACCGTGGCGGGGTCGACGTGGTGGGTGTTCGTGGCGATAACCCGGATCCGCGTGAAGAATTCCTCTGGCATGGCGATGTCGAGCCCGAGGAAATCCTTCAGCTGCGACAGCAAAATCAGGATGGCGATGCCGTTGGTGAAGCCGATCACGATGGAAACCGGAATGAAGCGGATGAGGCTGCCCATGCGGGCGATGCCCATCGCGAGCAGCAGTACGCCGGCGGCGATGGTGCAGACGATGAGGTTGGCAATGCCGTACTGCACGACGATGGCGTAGACGATGACGATGAATGCGCCGGTGGGGCCACCGATCTGCACCCGCGAGCCGCCGAGCAGCGAGACAAGGAAGCCGGCGATGATCGCGGTGAAGATGCCGGCCTGCGGCGGTACGCCCGATGCAATCGCGAAAGCCATTGCCAGCGGCAGTGCGACCACGCCAACGGTGATGCCGGCGGCCAGGTCGCCGCGGAAGTCGGCGCGCGTATAGCCTGCCTTCAGGCAATCGACGAGCTTCGGGCGAAACCGGAATGCCGATGTCAGCGAATCGAGGTCGGGCAGCGCGGCCATCAGACCGCGGCTGCGTATTGCGCGCTGGCGTTCATGCCGGGGTCGTCACGGGGCGTACTCATTTGACCCGCATCCCGGGCGTAGCACCGCTGTCCGGGCTAAGCAGGAAGATGCCGGGACCATCGCCGGAGGCGGCCAGCACCATCCCTTCCGACAATCCGAACTTCATCTTGCGCGGGGCGAGATTGGCCACCATCGGTGTCAGGCGTCCGATCAGCGTGGCCGGATCGTAGGCCGACTTGATGCCCGCGAACACGGTGCGGTGGCGCCCTTCGCCGGCATCGAGCGTGAGCTGCAAGAGCTTGTCCGCGCCTTCGACATGCTCGGCGTTGACGATGCGCGCGATGCGCAGGTCGATCTTGGTAAAGTCGTCGATGGCAATCGTGGCGGCTTCTGTGGCCGGGGCGGATACTGTCGCCGTTGCGATGGGCGCGGGTGCCTTCGCCGGTTCCACGGCCGGCTTCGGCGGCTCCAGCAACGCATCGACCAGCTTGGGGTCGATGCGGGACAACAGGTGGGCGTATGCACCGACGCGGGTGGGCAGCACCGCGCCGTCGCTCCATGTGAATTCGCGGCCGATGCCGAAGAAGTTGCGCGCTACGGTGGACGCCGTCGCTGGCAGGATGGGCGACAGCAGCACGGTGAGCAGCTTGAAGCCGTGCAGCGCGCGCGAGCAGATGTCCTGCAGTTCGCCATGCCGCGCCGGATCCTTGGCGAGCGTCCACGGTTTGGTCCGGTCGAAGGACTCGTTGATGCGATCCGCGATCGCCATGGCGTCGCGCACCACCTGGCCAAAGCGCCGCCCGTTGTAAGCCTCGGCCGCCACCAACTGGCTGGCCATCGCTTCCTGCCGCAGTTGCTCCGCGATTGCGGCATCGAAGGCGAGCGCGCCGTCGAAGTGCTTGGTGATGAAACCGGCCGCCCGGCTGGCGATGTTGACGTACTTGCCGATCAAGTCGCTGTTGACACGCGCGACGAAGTCGTCGGGATTGAAATCGAGGTCCTCGACGCGGTCGTTCAGCTTGGCGGCGATGTAGTAGCGCAACCATTCCGGATTGAAGCCCAGCTCAATGTAGCGCTGCGGGCTGATGCCGCTGCCGCGCGACTTCGACATTTTTTCGCCGGAGAACGTGATGAAGCCGTGCACAAAGACGTTGGTGGGTGTCCGGCGCTCGGCGAAGCGCAGCATCGCGGGCCAGAAGAGCGTGTGGAAATAAACGATGTCCTTGCCGATGAAGTGGTACTGCTCGACAGTGTCGTCGGCAATGAAAGCGTCGAAGGTGCGCGTCTCGTTCGGATATTTGCGTTGCGCCTCGCCGGAATCGAAATGCCATTTGAGCGCCGCAAGATAGCCGATGGGCGCGTCCAGCCACACGTAGAAATACTTGCCCGGGGCCTCGGGGATCTCGATGCCGAAATAGGGCACGTCGCGGGAGATATCCCAGTCGTTGAGCGCCTTGCCACCGTCCCCCAGCCACTCCTGGATCTTGTTGAAGACCTCGGGCTGCAGCGGCGTTTGCCTGGTCCAGCGCTCGAGGAACGTGATGACCTGCGGATCGGACAGGCGGAAGAAGAGATGCTCCGACGAGCGCATCTCCGGCGTGGCGCCGGTGATCACCGACCTGGGATCGACGAGGTCGGTGGGCGCGTTGGTGGTGCCGCAGCGCTCGCAGCCATCGCCGCCGAACTGGTCGGGGGCGCCGCACTTG
>JBKJSU010000184.1:0-4022 GCA_046594415.1 Casimicrobiaceae bacterium
CGCGGCCTGCTGGTGATGAACCACGAGGCGATCACGCCGCTGTTCCTGCACGTCAACGGCCCTACGATCGTCAACAACGTCCGCACGGTCAGCGACGAGGTGGTCAAGGAACTGAACGTGCACGGCGTGTCGATCATCGAGGTGAGCAAGACCGGCTCCACCGTCGCGTACAGTCGTTCCTCGGCCTACAACCGGCGGATCACCACCAATGCCGAAATGCTGTTGGCGGGTCCCGCCGCCAAGGCGGCGGCCATGGTCACGAAATACTCGGCGGACGGCTCGCGCACGCGCGGCACCGTCAACAATTGCGCCCACGGCTACACGCCCTGGGGCACCTATCTCACGTGCGAGGAAAACTGGGCCGGCTACTTCCGCCGCGTCGCCGCCACCGACAATCCCAAGCGCACGGCGAAGGAACTGACGTCCTTCGCCCGCTATGGCGTCGCGGGCAACGGCCGCGAACTGTGGGCCACCGCCACCGCCGCCGACCCCAGCGACAGCACGTTCTCGCGCTGGAACGCGGAAAAATCAGGCGCCTCCGCGGACGGCAGCGACGACTTCCGCAACGTCGCCAACACGTATGGCTGGGTGGTCGAGATCGACCCGTTCGCCGCCACCTCCACGCCGAAGAAGCGCACCGCGCTCGGCCGCTTCGCGCATGAAGGTGCCTGGCTCGGTCCGGTCGTGGCCGGCAAGCCCCTGGTGTGGTACATGGGCGACGACTCGCGCAACGAATACATCTACAAGTATGTGTCCGCCGCCAACTGGGACCCGGCGGACGCCACCCGCGGCCTCGCTGCGGGCGACAAGTACCTGGACGACGGGAAGCTCTACGTGGCCAAGTTTGCGGTCGACGGCACGGGCACGTGGCTGTCGCTGGCCTTCGGCTCGAACGGCATCACTGCAGGCAACGCCGCCTATGCGTTTGCCGACCGGGTCGACGTCATTCTCAACACCCGACTTGCCGCCGATGCCGCCGGCGCCACCAAGATGGACCGCCCCGAATGGGGCGCGGTGAACCCGAGGAACGGCGAGGCGTACATGACGCTCACCAACAACAACAGCACGCTGCGCACGCTCGCCGCCACCGACGCCGCCAATCCGCGCTTCTACAACGACGCGCGCACCAGCGGCGCCGCGCAGCGCGGCAATCCCAACGGCCACATCATCCGGTGGGCCGATGCCGATGGCGCGGCGACGTCGTTCAAGTGGGACATCTTCCTCTTCGGCGCGCGTTCCACCGCCGACCCGGTGAACGTGAACCTATCCGGGCTCACCGCCAACAACGACTTCTCGAGCCCGGACGGCCTTTGGTTCAGCAGCAGCGGCCTGCTGTGGATCGAGACCGACGACGGCGCGTTCACCGACGTGACCAACTGCATGCTGCTCGCGGCCGTGCCAGGCACCGTGGGCGACGGCGGCAGGAAGACCATCACCAACACCGACGGCGCCGCCACCAAGGCCGTGGAGACCAGCGTGAGCGCCCCGTTGGGCGACGAAAAATTGCGCCGCTTCCTCGTGGGTCCGAAGGACTGTGAAATCACCGGCCTGGCGGAGACGCCGGATCGCAAGGCGCTCTTCGTCAACATCCAGCATCCGGGCGAGGAAACCTCTGCGGCGAACTTCGCGGCGGGAACATTCAACAGCAACTGGCCCGGCGGCGGCAATTCGCGCCCGCGTTCGGCCACGATCGTCATCACCCGGAACGATGGCGGCGAGGTTGGCGGCGGGCTGGTCTGAACCGGCACGCACGCATGGCCATGCGTGAATGGAAGGCCCGCTGCGGCGGGCTTTTCCTTTTGCTGTTAGCGCTGGGAGCGGTGCCCGCGCTGGGGCAGGACTCTGCGCGCGGACTGCGGCACTGCCGACGGCCTGCTGGTCAGCAGCGCGCCTTCCGCCAACCTGTGCTCCGCGGGCACTGCACTACAACTTGGGAATGCGCAGCGTCTTGCTGATCATCAGCGTTCCGGACAGCACGAACAGCAGCGACAGCGCATGCAGATCCCACGGCCCGATGGTCCACGCGCCCCCATAGAGATTGGGCCCCAGCCGGCCCTGCCACGCCGCGAACGCGAGAACCGCGGTCAGCAGGACACTGGTCGGAATCGGCGTGCCCTCGAAGTAGGGAACCTTGGCGCTGCCACCCGAGAGATCCTCGGCGGTGACGTTGTAGCGGGCAAGGCGGCCAACGCCGCAACAGACGAAGTAGATGAGCGCGATCCAGTCCCAGCCGCCATTGAGGCCCGCGGCAAAGCCCAGGGCTGCCGGCGCGACGCCGAAGGAAATGATGTCGGCGAGCGAATCGAGTTCGCGGCCGAGCGCGGAATGCGTCTGCCGCCAGCGCGCGACACGGCCATCCAGCACATCGAAGATGAAGGCCGCCGGTGCCAGCGCCGTGGCGATCAGGAAGTACCGGACCGGTTGCCCGCCGACGAACATCATGGCGCAGAAGACAGCGCCCATGCCGCAGGCTGCGTTGGCCAGTGTGAAGAAGTCCGCGAGGTGGAACTCGCGGATCATGGAAAAGTGCCGGCGAGGAGTCACTGTTTGCTCACTTGTTCGTGGACTTCATTGCAGGAATCGGACGAACGTCATCGGGGTCAAGGCGGCGCTTGGAGGTGGCGTTCAGGGTACCCGCTGCACTGACGTGACCTTCCTTAGGCAGCCGTTTCGGGCATGCGCTTGGACGGAAGTAGCGCAGCCAGCGCGCCAATCGCCGCGCCCTACCGGTGGGCGGCGCCATCGAATGCGATGTCCGCCCACTTGGTGGCAAGGTGCTCTCCTACATCCACGGTCGTTTGGAGTTGGTATCTATCGTTCACCCGGCAATGCGGCTCGTCGTCGACTCGCGCGGTTGTCTCGCCTGCGGGCCATCGCGCGCAGGTTGATGACGACGCGCCGATTGCCTCAGCACCATTGATCCAACTCCAAAGGAATGTCCCATGAAACGCCTGCTTTCCCTGGTCTTCACCTTATGGCTTTCGTCGACGGCTGGCCTAGCGCTGGCATCGTTCCATACGTTCAACATCGAGGAGGTCTACTCGAATGCTGACGGCACCATCCAGTTCGTGCTGCTGCACGAATCGAGCGGACTGAACAGCCAGAATCTGTGGGCCGGACAGACGTTCACGACGACGCACGCGGGACGTTCCAAGACGGTTGTGTTCCCCGGCAATCTGCCGAGTGCCGCAACCGCCAATCGCTATGTGCTGGTCGCCACGCAGGGTTACCTGGACGCGGCCAACGCGGGCATCGGAGGGTTCAACGCGGTTTTCCCGGACTACGTGCTACCCAACCAGTTCCTGCCGACGGACAGCGGAACCATTAATTTTGCCGGCGTCGACAGCGTTGCCTACGCATCGCTTCCGACGGACGGCAACCTGGCGCTCTACACGCCGCTGTCCTCGGGGCAGTACGTCGCTGTCAACCAGGCGCGAAATTTCGGCGGCGCGGTGGCCACGGTGCCGGCGCTCGCAGTCACCGCGGTCGAGTTTTACAATCCGTCGCTCGACCATTACTTCATCAGCAACCTGCAGCCGGACATCGATGCGCTCGATTCCGGGCGGATCGCCGGCTGGCTCAGGACCGGCCTCAGCTTCTACGTATATTCCAGTCCCGCGCAATTTTTGAATCCCGTCTGCCGCTTCTACATTCCTCCACAGCACGGGAATTCGCATTTCTTTTCCGCGTCGCCTGCGGAATGCGCGGCGATCGCCAACCGCATCGGTTTCGACCCTAACTACAGCGGCTACATCGAGGAAACCTCCTCCGCGTTCTACGTGGAGCTCCCCAACACTTCGACGGGCGCGTGCCCGGGCGGCACCACGCCCGTCTACCGGCTCTGGAACTATCGTTTCGATTCCAACCACCGTTACACGACGAGCCGGGCGGTCAAGGCCGAGATGCTGGGACGAGGATACATCGCCGAAGGATACGGGCCGGATGCCGTGGCCATGTGCGCGCCGATCTAGAGGGCGGATGTCAGGCGTGCCGGGATGCCGGCACGCCAGGCGCGAACGCAG
>JBKJSU010000191.1:0-2824 GCA_046594415.1 Casimicrobiaceae bacterium
CGGGTGAGAACGGGATGAAGCGCTATCGCGAGCAGCAGGACCACGGCGTGGCGCTGTTCGGCGGCATCATGCCGTCGCTGCAGCCGTGGAGCGAGAAGCTGGGCGTGGCGATGCCGGCCGCGGCGGGCTGAAATTGGTGGACTCTGTAGGGGAGGCTTCAGCCTCGCGGGCTCAACGCGACGATATACCTGCGAGGCTGAAGCCTCGCCTGCAGAATCCGCTCGTTGCGCGCGCTGGCAACGCGACGATTTACGACGGAATCGGCTTCTTGCGCGCGCCGGCAACGCGCCAGATGCCCGCGAGGTCGCGCGCGGCGACAGGTTCGACCAGGCCTGCGGCAAGCAATAGCGCGCGCACCGCATCGGCTTGGTCATGGCCGTGTTCGACCATCACGGTGCCGCCCGCCACCAAGCGCGCCGGTGCGCCCTCGATGATCGTGGCCAGCGCATCCAATCCGTTGCCGCCGGGGGTGAGGGCCGTGACGGGTTCGAAGCGCAAGTCGCCCTCGGCAAGATGCGGATCGTCCCCGGCCACATAGGGCGGGTTGCTGACGATCAGGTCGAACGCGCCAGCGGGCACGCCGTCGTACCAGTCGGCGTGCACGAACGTCACCCGCGTGAGATCGAGCCGGGCCGCATTGGCCTTGGCCACAGACAATGCGGCCTCCGACGCATCACTGGCGATGACGGACGCGCGCGGTCGTTCATGCGCCAGCGCCAATGCAATCGCCCCCGATCCGGTGCCGAGATCGAGCACGCGAAATTCGCGATCCTGCGGAATGCGAAGCAGCGCCATTTCCACCAGCGTCTCGGTCTCCGGGCGCGGAATCAGCACGTCGGGCGAGACCGCAAGCGGCAAGCCCCAGAATTCGCGCACGCCGGTGAGATAGGCCACCGGCTCGCCGTCGCGGCGCCGCTTGGCCAGCGCGAAGAACGCTCCGGCCTGCGCAGCGGTCAGCGCATCGTCGCCATGCGCGATCAGCCATGAACGTTGACATCCGAGAACGAAGCCCAGCAGCGCCTGGGCCTCGATGGGCACGAGGCTCGCCTGCGCCAGCGCGGCGCCGACCGTGGGGGTCATGCCTCGTCGCTGGTGGCGACGAAAAGTCGCAGCCGCTTGTCGTAGTATCGGCCCCAGCCGCAATCAAGCAGCCCGGCCTTCATCAGCACGCGCTGCGACGCCACGTTGTCGGGATGCGTAACGCCGATGATCCGGTGCAGGCCGAGATCGTCGAAGCCGAAATGCACGAGCGCGGTCGCACCTTCGGTGGCGAAACCCTTGCCCCACGCGCGATACAACAGCCGGTAACCGACCTCGACATCGGGGCTGCGTCCTGCGTACTTCAGCGTGAACCAGCCGATGAAGGCGCCCGTATCGCGCCGCGTGGCGTACCAGAAGCCGAGATCCGGATAGAGGCGCGGATAGCGCAGGAAGCGACGCATGGCCGCCGCGGTCTCCTCGCGCGGGGCGGCCTTGCCGTCGCCGAAGTAGCGCATCACACGCGGATCGCCATCAAGGCGATACAGGTCGTCGATATCCGCGGGCACGAACGCGCGCATCGCGATGCGCAACGTCTCCAGCCACGGCGCCGGACGCTTCGGTTCAGGTGTCACGTTTCCCCCGCCACGGTTGCGAGCTGCTCCGCCTGGAATTCCTGCGCCAGCGCACTTGCGACATCGTCGAGTTCGCCGTCCATGATTGCGTCGATCTTGTACAGCGTGAGATTGATCCGGTGGTCCGTCACCCGCCCCTGCGGGAAATTATAGGTGCGAATACGCTCGCTGCGGTCACCGGATCCGATCAGCGACTTGCGGTGCGCGGCTTCCTTGCTGTGGCGCTCCTGCGTCTGCTTGTCCAGCAGGCGGGAGGCCAGCACCGCCATCGCGGAGGCGCGGTTGCGATGCTGCGAGCGGTCGTCCTGGCACTCGACGACGAGTCCCGTGGGCAGGTGGGTGATCCGCACGGCCGAATCGGTCTTGTTGATGTGCTGCCCACCGGCGCCAGACGCGCGAAACGTGTCGATGCGCAGGTCTGCCGGGTTGATCGTGATGTCGACGATCGGATCGGCCTCGGGAATGACCGCGACCGTGCATGCGGACGTGTGGATGCGGCCCTGCGACTCCGTGGCCGGCACCCGCTGCACCCGGTGGCCGCCGGACTCGAACTTGAGCTTCGAGTAGGCGCCCTGCCCGACGATGCGCACGATCACTTCCTTGTAGCCGCCCAGTTCGGACGAGGATGCGGACACGATCTCGGTCTGCCAGCGATGGCGCTCCGCATAACGGACATACATCCGCAGCAGGTTACCCGCAAACAGCGCGGACTCGTCCCCGCCCGTACCGGCGCGAATTTCGAGAAACACATTGCGCTCGTCGTTGGGATCCTTCGGCAGCAGCGCGGCCTGCAATACGATGTCGAGCGCCGCCATGCGCGCGTGGGCTGCGGCGCGCTCTTCGTCGGCGAAGGCGCGCATCGCGGGATCAGCCGCCATGTCCGCCGCGGCCGCGAGGTCGGCTTCCGCCTGCCGGTAGGCCACCAGGCTCGCGACGATCGGCGCCAGTTCGGCGTGCTCGCGCGTCATCGCGCGATAGCGATCAAGATTGCTCGTGACCTCCGGCTCGCCGAGAAGCCGGTTCAACTCCTCCAGGCGGTCGGCGAGCTGGTCGAGCTTGGTGCGCAGCGATGCTTTCATGATTGCTTGCTTGGCAGTGCCGGAGGGTCCCGGCATTTCCCTGTAGGCGAGGCTTCAGCCTCGCAGGACGCACCGGGGAATTGCTGGCGGGGTTGCGCCGATTATCGACGCGCTTGCGAGGCTGAAGCCTCG
>JBKJSU010000197.1:0-7210 GCA_046594415.1 Casimicrobiaceae bacterium
GGCCGCGTCGTGGCTGATTTCCTCCATCGGCGGGCGCCATGCCGGCGTTGCGGCATCGGGTTCGTCCGGTGGCTGTGTCGGCCGGCTGACCGGAGCCGGTGACGCCGGCGGCGCATACGCAACGTCGCCATCGCCCTCGGCGCGCAATGAGGGCTCGACCCGAAGCCCCGCGTCGCCGGGCATGGCCTTGGTCGGCTCGCTCGGGCGGAACGCAGATTCGATGCGTTGCCGGACGCGCCGCTCCTGCCACCAGTTGTAGATGAGGACGCCAACGACGAGGACGATGCCGGCGCCGATGAGGCCCAATTGCAGCGGACTCATCGCCATTCAGGCCGCCTGCATGTAGGTTTTGACCATGGATGGGCGGGAAGTATAGCGCGACCCCGCATCACGGCCGTCGCGGCGTGCCATGGCGCACCCGGTCAGGCCGCGGCTTCGGCCAGCGACAGGGCTTCGGCGATGTCGACGGCCACAACCCGCGAAATGCCCGGTTCCGGCATCGTGATGCCCACGAGCTGGCTGGCCATCTCCATCGTGATCTTGTTGTGCGAGATGAACAGGAACTGCGTATCGCCGGCCATATCGCGCACCATCTTGCAGAAGCGCTCGGTGTTGGGGTCGTCCAGCGGCGCGTCGACTTCGTCCAGCAGGCAAAACGGCGCCGGGTTGAGCTCGAACAGCGCGAACACGAGGGCGATGGCCGTCAATGCCTTCTCGCCGCCCGACAGGAGGTGAATCGACGTGTTGCGCTTGCCCGGCGGCTGCGCCACCACCTGCACGCCGGCGTCGAGGATTTCCTCGCCCGTGAGCACGAGCCGCGCCTGACCGCCGCCGAACAGCATCGGGAACAGGCGGCTGAAGTTCGCATTGACCGTGTCGAAGGTCTGCTGGAGCATGTCGCGCGACTCGCGGTCGATCTGGCGGATCGCGGTTTCGAGCGTGGCCATCGCCTCGGACAGGTCGGCGGCCTGCGCGTCGAGGTATTCCTTGCGGGTGCGCGTCTCGGTGAGTTCGTCCAGCGCGGCCAGATTGACGGCGCCGAGTTCGGCGATGCCGCTCGTCAGGCGCTCGATCTCGGCCGGTAGCGTGCGGGCGCTGCCCCAGGCCTTGAGCGCATCCGGCAGCGCGGCGAGGTCCGCCTGCGCATCCGCCAAATGCTCGGTGAACTGGACGCAGGCGAGGTCGGCAGCCTGCTCCTTCAACTGCATTTCGAGGATCTTCGCGCGCGCGGGCTCCACCTTCTGCTCGGCGGCCAGGCGGGCTTCGTCCGCCGTGCGCAATGCGGTGCCCAGCGCTTCCTGGTGGTCGCGCGCGGCCGCCAGCGCCTGCTCGGCCGTGGCGCGGTCGGTCAATTGCCGCTGCAGCGCCTCCTCCACCGGCGTCCAGTCGATGGCCGCGCGCTCGCTCGTCAGCTGCACGAGTTGCGCGCGTTGCTGCGCATCCTGCTGGACCAGGCTCTCACGACGGCGCTCGAGTTCGGCGATGCGATCCTGCGCGCTGCGCTGCGCAAAGCCTGCTTCCTGCGTGGCGCGCTCGGCCGCGCGCACCCGCTCGCGGCCACGGGCCAGCGCTACTTCGGCCTCGTTGCGCGTGTGGCCCTCGAGGTCGCGCCGCGCGAATTCGTCGTGCAGCTTCGATTGCAGGTTGGCGATCTCGGCAGTCATCCCGTCACGCGCCTGTGTCTCTTGCGCTTCGAGCGCATTGACCTCGGCGGTTTCCGCGGCAATCTGCTCGCGCCGCGCCTGCGCGGCGGCCACGGCCTGCTGCACCTGCTGGAGCTCGAGTTCGAGCGCGTGCACGCGGCGCTGCTGCGACGTGACGGCCTGCGCTTCGGCGTGATAGGTCTGCTGCGCGTCGCGCAGCTCGACGTCCACGGTGTCCCGCTGCGCGCGCGCCGCGGCGGCGGCTTCGCGCGCGCCGACCAGGGCGGTCGTGAGTTCGGTCAGTTCGCGTTGCCGCGCCAGCACCCCGTGCAAGTCGCCGTCGGGGGCAAAGAACGTGACGCCCTGCGCGGAGACGAGATGGCCGCCGGGCGTGACGAAGGCTTCGCCCTCCGCCAGCGCGGCGCGCTGCGCCAGCGCCGTGGCGAGGTCCGGCCGGCAATGGATCCCATGGAGCCCATCGGCCACCAGGCGGCCGACGGCAGCGCTCTTGCACTGCACCTTGGCCAGCAACGTATCGGCGGCGACACGCGGCGCCGGCGCGCCCGCGGACGGCGCGAAGGCCGCCACGCGGCGCGGCGGCGCGTCGGCGCCGGTCCATGCCGCGACGGCGTCGAGGCGCTCCAGTTCGATGGCGTTGAGGCGCTCGCGCAACACCGCCTCGAGCGCGTCTTCCCAACCCTTGTCCACATCCAGGACCTGCCACAGCCGATGGGCCTTGGCGAGACCATGCGTGTCGAGCCAGCCGTCGATGTCCGTGCCGTGGCCGATCTTTTCCTGCAGCGCCGACAGCGCCTGCGACCGGGCGTCGAGATCGGCCAGACGCGTGCTGTCCCGCTCCCATGCATCGGCACTGGCGCGCTGCGCGGCCTGCAGTGCCTCGACGCTTTGCTGCAGCGTGGCCAGCGTCTGCTGCTTGCCGGCCAGCTCCTGATTTTCCTGCGCGAGCTGCTCGGCCACTTCCGCCACCGGGTCGATGGCCGGCGCCGGCATGCCGGCGAGTTCCTGCTGCAGCCGTTCGCGCCGCTGCCCCAGTCGTTGCAACCCACCGGTGGCGCCGTCGCGCCGGGTCTCGACGACCCGCACGCCCTGCTCGATCAACGCGACGGCCTGCTGCAATTCGTTGAGCGAGGCGGTGACGGCCACAACCTTGGCCTCGAGCGGCGTGACCGCGTCGATGGCCGCGCGCTCCTCCACCGCCGCCGCTTCGCGCTGCGTGGTGGCCGTGGCGAGCGCGGCCTGCGCGGCGGACCGGTCTGTGGCGAGCGTGGCTTCCAGGCCGACGATCGCATCGAGTGCCTGCGTCAGCTGCGCAACCTGCTGCGCAATGCGCGTTTCCGATTCGCGTGCAAAACCCAGTTGCTGCTCGAGGCGCGTGACTTCGGCGTTGGCCGCGTAGTACGCACCCTGCCGGTCGTGCAGCGCATCGCCGGCCGCATAGTGCTCCGCCCGCAGACCTTCGCGCCGGGCTTCGGCGGCGCGGAGCTCGGCCTGGATGGCTTCCAGCGTCGATGCCAACGAAGCCACTTCCGCCGTGCAGCGATCCTTGGCGCGCGTGGCCTCCTGCTGCTTGGCATACCAGAGCACGTGATGCGACTGCTTCAGCCGCGCTTCGAGTTCGCGGTATTGCTTCGCGACTTCGGCCTGGCCTTCGAGCCGTGTCAGCTGGTTGCCGAGTTCAAGGCGGATGTCCTCGACCCGCGCGAGATTCTCGCGCGTGTCGGCCAGCCGCCCTTCGGTTTCCTTGCGGCGTTCCTTGTATTTCGACACGCCCGCGGCTTCTTCGAGGAAGATGCGCAGTTCCTCGGGCTTGGCCTCGATCACGCGCGAGATCATGCCTTGCTCGATGATGGCGTAGGCGCGCGGCCCAAGCCCGGTGCCGAGGAAGAGATCGTGGATGTCCCGGCGTCGCACCGGGATGTTGTTGATGTAGTAGGTCGAGTCGCCGTCGCGCGTCAGCACGCGCTTGATCGAGATCTCGGCGTACTGCCCCCATTGACCGCCAATGCGGCCGGCCGAATTGTCGAAGTGCAACTCCACCGACGCCCGCCCCACGGGCTTGCGTTCCCCGGCGCCGTTGAAGATGACGTCCTGCATCGACTCGCCGCGCAACGCCGAGGCCTTGGACTCGCCCAGCACCCAGCGCACGGCGTCGATGACGTTGGACTTGCCGCAGCCGTTGGGGCCGACGATGCCGACCAGCTGGCCGGGCGTGGCGATGGAGGTCGGATCGACAAACGACTTGAAGCCGGCAAGCTTGATTTCTTTGAGGCGCAAGGGAAGGGTCGCGAACTTATAGGTGGAAAGCGCGGCGTTCCCGCGCAGGCACCGTGCCTGCGCAAAACATCGCGGGTGGTGGCCGCCGCGACGCGTGGCGACTGGAACCAATTATAGCGGAAAGGCCGCGCTACGCCGGGTGGTGCGTCACCTGCCGCTCACGGCAGCGGCGCGCTCGGGAATGCGTCCTTCGGCGATGCCATGACAGGCCACCATCGCCGCGCCTGCCGGCAGTAGCGCGGGGATGTCCTCGCGGCACCGCTCGTTGGCGTAGGGGCAGCGCGGATGAAACGTGCACCCGGACGGAGGGTCGAGCGGATTCGGCACCTCGCCCGCCACGGCCGTACGCGAGGCGCCGGTCATTTCGAGATCGGGCACGGCGTCCAGCAGCATCCGCGTATACGGGTGCCGCGGCGCGCCGAACAGCTCGCGCGTGGGCGCCAGTTCGACGATACGGCCAAGATACATCACGCCGACGCGATCGGCGATGTGGTGCACGACGGCGAGGTTGTGCGAGATGAAGAGGTAGGTGAGCCCGAGGCGCCGCTGCAGGTCGCGCATCAGGTTCAGCACCTGCGCCTGCACCGAAACGTCGAGTGCGGATGTTGGTTCGTCGCATACCAGGAACGACGGGTTCGTGGACAGCGCCCGCGCGATCGAGATGCGCTGCCGCTGGCCGCCCGAGAACTGGTGCGGATATTTGGTGCCGTCCGCGGCCGCGAGTCCGACCTGTTCGAGCAGCGCAACGACGCGCGCACCAAGCTCTTCATGCGTCAGCGCCGGGTTGTGCAGCCGCATCGGCTCGGCCACGATGGCGGCCACCCGCCAGCGCGGATTGAGGCTGGCATAGGGGTCCTGGAAAATCATCTGCATGCCGCGCCGGGTGCGGCGCAGTTCGGCGGCGTCGCCGGTGGCCCCCTCCCCGGCAATGGTCACGCCTTCGTAGACGATGGTGCCGCGGGTCGGTGCATACAGGCCAACGATCAGGCGCGCGATCGTCGACTTGCCGCAGCCCGACTCGCCAACGAGGCCCAGCGTTTCGCCTTTGTGGATGGTGAGATCGACGCCGTCGACGGCCTTGAGAATCACGCGGCCCTTGCGCTCGAGCACCCGGTTGAGCCACGGCGGCGACACGTCGAAGGAGCGCGCCACGCCGGTCATGCGCAGCAGTTCGCCGGTCACGACAACGCCTCGGCAAGGGTGGGCGCATTGGCCGGTGCTTCGAGCAACCAGCATGCGGCGCGCGTGGATCCCGCAGCCAGCAATTCAGGCCGGGCCTCGCGGCAGCGCGCAAATGCGCGCGGACACCGGGGATGGAACGCGCATCCTGACGGCAATGCGGTAAGGCGCGGCATGCTGCCGTCGATCTGCGTCAGGTGCTCGCGCTCGTCGACGATCGACGGGATCGAGCCCATCAGACCCACCGTGTAGGGATGTTGCGGCCGATGGATCACATCGGCAACGGGGCCGATCTCGACGATGCGGCCGGCGTACATCACCGCCACGCGGTCGGCAGTTTCGGCGATGACGCCCATGTCGTGCGTGACCAGCATCACCGCGGTGCCATGCTCGCGGCACAGGCGCTTCAGCAACTCGATGATCTGCGACTGGATCGACACGTCGAGCGCCGTGGTGGGCTCATCGGCGACGATCAGCCGGGGCTTGGCCGCCAGCGCAAGCGCGATGACCACGCGCTGCCGCATGCCGCCCGAAAACTGGTGCGGATAATGGTCGATGCGGCGGGCTGCCGCGGGGATGCCCACTTCCTCGAGAAGCCCGATTGCCCGGTCCTGGGCCGCCGCTTCGCTCATGTCGAGGTGCGTGCGGATGGTCTCGGTCAACTGCCGCCCGACCGTGTAGAGCGGATTGAGCGAGGTCAGCGGGTCCTGGAATATCGCCCCGATCTCGCGGCCGCGAACGCGCCGCATCTCGGCATACGGAAGGTTGTCGATGCGCCGGCCCGCCAGGCGGATCTCGCCGGCGGCAATGCGCCCCGGCGGATCGATGAGGCCGATGATCGCGGCACCGGTGATCGACTTGCCCGCGCCCGATTCGCCCACCACGCCCAGCACTTCGCCGGGGGCGATGTCGAAGGACAGGTCGTGCACGGCGACGAGCGTGCCCCGCCGCGTCGGAAACTCGACGCGCAGGCGCTCGACCGCCAGCAGCGGGCCGGGGGCAGCTTCCACGCGGCGGGCTACTTGGCCGCCGGCACTAGGCAACCGGGAATGGGTTCGACATAGTCGACGACCGGCTTCCATTCCTGCGTGATCGTGTTCTCGAACTGGGCGTTGATGTAGTAGCGCTTGCACGGCTCGACATTGAGCATCATCACGTGCAGCGGCGGTCCGCCCGCCCATCCCGGCGCCGGGCCCTGCACCACCAACCGGCGCATGCCGGGTGCCACCTTGATCAGGTTTGGATTGGGGAAGGCGCCCTGGTCGTCGACCCGGTCGATGACGGCCGGACGCCGGTTGACGATTGTCATGTTGAAGCGCTGCCCGGTGAGTTCGCTCCACGTGGGTCCCCACGTGGCACAGCCGGAGAGCACCACCGGCATCGCCAGCGGTATGAGCAGCGTGAGCCATGGCATCTTGCGCATCTTGGATACTCCCTTCATCGTCATCGGCATGTCGTTTGCACGAGCCGCAGGCAGAGCCTCACCGCAGCCGCGGGTTCAACGCATCACGAAGCCAGTCGCCCAGCAGGTTGATCGACAACACCATTACCACCAGCGCCGCCCCCGGAAAGATGGTAATCCACCACTCGCCAGAGAACAAAAAATCGTTGCCGATACGGATCAGCGTGCCCAGCGACGGTTGCGTCGGCGGCACGCCCACGCCAAGGAAGCTCAATGTGGCCTCGGTCAGGATCGCAGTGGCGATGTTGATCGTGGCAAGCACCAGCACCGGTCCCAGCACATTGGGCAGCAGGTGCCGGCGCATGATCGCAAGCGGCGAAATGCCGATCACCCGCGCGGCCTGGATGTACTCCTTGTTCTTTTCCACCATCGTGGAGCCACGCACCGTGCGCGCGTACTGTACCCAGTTGGAAAATCCGATGGCGAGCACGATCACCAGCAGCGCGACTTCGCCGTGGGAGTCGCGCGGCAGCACCGCACGGAACACGCCGTCGATCAGCAGCGCGATCAGGATCGCCGGAAACGACAGTTGCACGTCGGCTATGCGCATGATCACCGCATCGAACTTGCCGCCGACATAGCCGGCCAGCAGCCCCAGCGACACCCCGAGCAGCATGGCCAGCGCCACCGA
>JBKJSU010000339.1:0-2702 GCA_046594415.1 Casimicrobiaceae bacterium
GCGCCGATTTATGTGCGGCACGAGGTCGTGCATAACAAATTCGTCGTCGACGACCTCAAGGCCAAGGGCGCGGTGTTCATCGAAGACCTCGACGAAGTGCCCCCCGGCGCCACGGTCGTGTTCTCGGCGCATGGCGTATCGAAGGCGGTGCGCGCGGAAGCCGAGGCGCGTGGCCTGACGGTCTACGACGCCACGTGTCCGCTCGTCACCAAGGTCCACGCCGAAGTGGCGAAGATGGAAGCGCAGGGCCGCGACATCGTAATGATCGGGCATGCGGGACACCCGGAGGTGGAAGGCACAATGGGCCAATCCTCCGGCGGCATTCACCTCGTCGAATCGGTGGCGGACGTGGCGCAGCTTGCCGTCCGCGATCCGGCAAGACTTGCGTATGTGACGCAGACCACGCTCTCGGTGGACGATGCCGCTGAGGTCGTGGCGGCGCTGAAAGCGCGCTTTCCGGCCATCATCGGGCCGAAGCGCGACGACATCTGCTATGCGACGCAGAATCGGCAGGATGCGGTCAAGGCGCTGATCCCGCAGGTCGACGCGGTGATCGTCGTCGGCAGCCCCAACAGCTCCAATTCCAATCGGCTGCGCGAAGTGGCGGCACATCGGGGCGTGCCAGCCTACATGGTGGACCGCGCCGACGAGTTGCGCGAGGAGTGGGTGGCCGGCAAGCGCCGCGTGGGCGTGACGGCCGGCGCGTCGGCGCCCGAGGTGCTGGTGAAGCAAGTGCTGGCGCGACTGAAGGAAATGGGCGCGCTCGGCGTCACCGAGCTGTTGGGCGTGGTGGAGAACGTCACGTTCCCGTTGCCGAAGGGCCTGCACGGCCAGGCCAGCGGCAAGACGCCCGAAGTGGGTCCGCCCCCATCCGCGTAAGCAGCGCGCTGGTTGCGCCGGGGCGCGATTCAGTGCCGCTTCTCGGCGCGAAACCAGGCCAGCAGAGCAATGAACGTGATAGCTGCGAGCAGCGCCGCCATGGTGGCCACGGCGCTGTGGCGACCGGCCTCGGTCAACGCCCGCACCAGCGCCTCGGCGAAGTAGAACGGCGCGAGCAACGATAGCCATTGCCGTGATTTGCGGTCGCCCCGCGCAACACCCGGCACCAGGAGCGCCAGCGGCACCGCTTTGAGCGCCAGCCAGCGCGCGCCAGGAATCGGCGCGAGGGCGACCTCCCACAGGATTTCGAGCAACGTCAGCGCCACCAGCGCGGCAATGGTGACGCGTGCCGGAATTCGAATCGACGCCGGAACGCCGCGCGAATCAGCCAACGTCGACGAATTCGTAGAGTTCGAAGCCGGGCCCTTGTTCGACCAGTTTGGTCAGCACCGCGAACCCGGTCGATCCGCCGCGCCGCAATGTGATTGCCTGTTCCAACACGAACGTAGCGGCGGGCACCAGTACCTGGGGCGGCGTGCCGTCCTGATTGCCCGGGTTGTCTTCAGGAAGCACGACCACCGGCGTCAACAATCCGTCGGCGCCGCCTTCCGGCGCCGCCGCCGCCGCCTCGGGATTGTCGGAGAGCAATTCGCAGCCGAACTCGAGTCCGCTGCCCTTCAGTGTATTGCGAAACCACCGCACCATCGCCACCTGCAGGCCGGTGCGACCTTCGATGCGCAGCGCAACGAGTTCGCCGATGCGCAGCGCGGTGGGCACCGAATCGGTTTGCCGCAGCGCGTAGCCCGCTGGCGTATGGTTGATCACCTGGCAGTTGGCCATCGGCGGCAAGCCGGCGGGATGCGCAACACCCGCGTGCACGCCGCGGCTGTATTGCCAGATACCCGGCAGTCCCGCGCAAGTAACGACGCGCGCCCTCGACGGCAACCGGTTGAACTGGCGTGCAGGCGGAATCGCCCACTGGCGCAGCAGCCGCTTCAGCAACGCGATGTATTGCAGCCGCGCCGTCGCCTCGCGGCCGATGCCGGCCGGGACATCGCCGCCGGCTTCCATCGCCTGCAACTGCTCCTGGATCTGGAAGGCGAGATCAAAGGTCAGCAGGAAGAGCTTGCTGCCGTCGATCGAACCGCCCTTGTTGGCCGAGAACGGCGGGAAATCATGGCCGACCGGCACGATCGCCACCGCCTTGGCCATCCGGTGTACTGGCACGACATCGGTGAGCTTGGCCCAGTGCGCGTACTCCTGCACGTAGCGCAGGACGATCGGCAACTGCCCGGGCAGGAAGCCATAGGGATTGGCCAGCGCCAGCAGCAGCGACTGGATCGCGAGGCGTTCGGGCGTCGCCTCCGGCTGGTCCGGTGCGACCGGCACGAGATGAATGTTGCGGTTGCGCGCGAACATGTAAATGATGTGCGCGTCGTGCCACGTGTGCGCCGGCACCGGCGCGTACGACAGATAGCTGTTGACGAGAATGCGCGCCGTGCACTGCAGGCAACGATGCACCAGCGCCACCATCAGCCGCTGGCCGCCCAGTGCAATGCGTTTGTCGGCCTCGTGGGCCAGCAGGTGCTTGTAGGCCGTGGCAAGCTCGCTCGCCAGCGTCAACGATGCCTTGGCTGCTTCCAGCGCGTCGCCGGTCAGCGGATGCGACGCGCGGACGAAATGCTTCTCGAGCTGGGGCCACAGCGACGTCGCCACGTTCCAATACTTCTCGGCGAGTTCGAGACGCTTGCTGTCGCTCATTGCCACCCGATTGGTGGCGGCCAGCGCATCGCCGATCAGGCGGGCGGCCAGCGCCGGCTCGC
>JBKJSU010000364.1:0-8415 GCA_046594415.1 Casimicrobiaceae bacterium
CATGAGGTCGCCGCCCAGCAACAGATTGGCCTGCGACGACAGCGCGCCCTGCACGCGATCGGCAAAGAAGCCGACGGTGCCCACGCTCGCCACCGCGAGGACCAGCGCCGCGCCGAGTACGCGCAGTTCGCCCGCGCGCCAGTCGCGGCGCAGCAGCCTCATCGCCAGTCGCAGCGTGCGCATGCCGGGTCGCGTCAGCTCAACGCCGGCGCCGGCGCACGCACGTCGCCAACCAGCCGGCCCGACGCGAGCGACAGCTTGCGCCCGCAACGTGATGCCAGCGCGAGGTCGTGCGTGACCAGCACCAGCGTCGTGCCGTGCTCGAGATTGAGCCGGAACATGAGATCGGCCACTTCCACGCCGGTGGCGCCATCGAGATTGCCGGTGGGCTCGTCGGCCATCAGCAGCTTGGGTTCGCCCGCGAAGGCGCGCGCGATGGCCACGCGTTGCTGTTCGCCGCCGGACAATTGTCGCGGATAGTGCGTGACGCGGCGGGCCAGGCCCACGCGGTCGAGCCAGATGCGCGCGCGCTCCTCGGCATCGTCGGCACCGGCAAGTTCGAGCGGCAGCATCACGTTCTCGAGCGCGGTCAGTGCCGGCAGCAACTGGAACGATTGGAAGACGAAGCCCAGCAGTCGCTGCCGCAGCGACGCGCGCGCGTCCTCGCCGAGGATGGACAGCGCCTGCCCGTCGATGAACACGTCGCCGGAGGTCGGGCTGTCGAGGCCCGCCATCAGTCCCAGCAGCGTGGTCTTGCCGGATCCGGAAGCGCCGACGACGGCGATCGAGGCGCCCGGCTCCACGGCGAAGGTCACGCTGTCGAGAATGGTCAGCGGAGCGTCGCCGCTGGTGACGATCTTGGTCAGCGCTTCGGCGCGGAGGATGGCATCGGACATGGACGAAAGGACGGCGGCAAGGTAACCCATCACAGATGCGGCCGCTGCCCACGCAATGCAAGTGCGTGGCAAGGGCGTCTGCAGGCGGGACGTTGCAGCGCCGCACCATTGTATCGTGCGGGCTGGGTGCCAAAGCCCTGACAAACCGGCACGCTACAATTGTCGTATTGAGTCCACGAGGAATACTTTGATGACCGGGCACCGCGCATGGTTCGTCGTTCGCCTGGTCCTGATGCTGGTGGCGTGGTCTGCTGCGGCGCCCGTGCCGGCGCAGGACAACAGTCCGGTGGTGCTGATCGTCGGCGATTCCATTTCGGCGGGCTACGGCCTGCCAGGCGGCACGGTATGGGTCGACCTGCTCGCCGCGCGCCTCAAGGCCGACGGCTATCGCTATCGCGTGGTCAATGCGTCGATCAGCGGCGACACGACCGCCGGCGGCCGCGCGCGCCTGCCGACGCTGCTGCAGCAACACAAGCCGGCCGTCGTCGTCATCGAACTTGGCGGCAACGATGCATTGCGCGGCGGCCGCATGACCAGCACGCGCGACAACCTCGACGCCATGGTCGCCGCGGCGCAGAAGACCGGGGCCAAGGTACTGCTGGTCGGCATGCAGATTCCGTCCAACTACGGACCCACGTACGTACGCGAATTCAACGAAGCGTTTGCCGCGGTAGCGAAGGACCGGCGCGTGCCGCTGGTGCCGTTCTTCTTTGCCGGCTTCGGCGAGGACCTGACCCAGTTCCAGCCCGACAAGATTCATCCGACGGTTGCCGCACAGCCGAAGCTGCTGGCCAACGTGTGGTCCGCCTTGCAGCCGCTGCTGCGCAAGCCATGAACGAGCGTCCCCCCGCGTCGGGCCGCAAGGTCGGCATCGCAGCGCTCGCCGATCATCGCGACCGCATCGACGTGCGCAGTCCCGCCGAGTTTGCGGAGGACCACATCCCCGGCGCATTCAACGCCCCGGTGCTGGACAATGCCGAGCGCGCGGAAGTGGGCACGCTGCACGCGCAGGTCTCGGCGTTTGCCGCCAAGCAGCGCGGCGCGGCGCTGGTGGCGCGCAATATCGCCCGTATCGTCGAGAACCAATGTGCCGGCAAGCCGAAGGACTGGTCGCCCGTCGTCTATTGCTGGCGTGGCGGCAAGCGCAGCGGCGCGCTCGCGCACGTGCTGGCCGAGATCGGCTGGCGCGCGGTGCAGCTGGAAGGCGGCTACCAGACCTACCGTCGCCACGTGGTCGCCGCGCTGGCCGAAGTTCCAGCGCGCTTTCGCTACGTCGTCGTGTGCGGCCTTACCGGCTCGGGCAAGAGTCGCCTGCTGATCGCGCTGCAGGGCGCCGGTGCCCAGGTGCTCGACCTCGAACAACTAGCCCAGCATCGCGGCTCGTTGCTGGGCGACCTGCCGGATGCGCCGCAGCCCGCGCAGAAGTGGTTCGACTCGCAGATCCTGGCCGCGCTCGAGGGCTTCGATCCCGCGCGGCCGGTGTTCGTCGAGTCGGAGAGCAAGAAGATCGGCACGCTGCAGGTACCGGTGGCGCTGCTTGATGCCATGCGCGCGGCGGCGTGCGTGCGGGTGGAAACGCCGCAGGCGCTGCGAGTGGCGTTGCTGAAGGAGGAGTACACGCATTTCCTGGCCGATGCGGATGCACTGGGCGACAAACTGCGGCATCTGGCACCGCTGCACGGCCACAAGGTCATCGCACAGTGGGATGCCGCGGCGCGCGCCGGCGAACATGACACGCTAGTCAACGACCTCCTCACCCGCCACTACGACCCCACCTATGCGCGGTCGATCACGCGCAACTTTCCCCGCATCGACACCGCCGTCAGTGTCGTGCCTGCGGCGATCGATGCCGCCGCGTTCGACGCGATTGCGCGCCAACTCGTCGCCGCTCTCGACGTCGTACAACCGGAGCCTGTCGCATGAGCGCCCACCCCTATCGCATCGTCAACGTCTTCGCGGAAAGTCCGCTCGCCGGCAATCCGTTGTGCGTGTTCGAGGACGGGCGCGGTCTCGACACCGCAACGATGCAGGCGCTGGCGCTGCAGTTCAACCTGTCGGAAACGACATTCATGCTGCCGTCGGAGCGCGCCACGGCGCAGGTGCGCATCTTCACGCCGGCGTTTGAAATGCCGTTTGCCGGACACCCGACACTAGGCACCGCGCACGTGGCCCGCGCGGTGAAGGACGCAGGCGACGCCGTCACGTTCGAGATGAAGGCCGGCATCATTCCCGTCACCGCCGAAGGCGACGTGTGGACGCTGGTGGCCAACGCGCCGAAGCATCGCGCCCATGCGGCCACCGTCGCCGACATCGCCACAATGCTGAAGCTGGCGCCTGCCGACATCGCGCAGGCGCCACTGTGGGTGGACACCGGATCGGAGCAGCTCATCATTCCGCTTGCCACCTTCGATGCCGTGCGGCGCGCGCGACCATCCGCCGAAGCGTTGGCCGCGCATGCCAGCAACGGCCAGCGCGCCATGGCGTACGTGTTCGCCCGCGAGGGCGACGCGGTGCTCGCCCGCTTCTTCTTTCCGAAGTTCGACGCGGTCCTCGAGGATCCGGGTACCGGCTCCGCGTGCGCCAATCTGGGCGGATGGCTGCTCGCCACGGGCGCGTCGCTGCCACAACGCGTGCAGGTGGCGCAGGGCGAAGCCACCGGTCGGCCGTGCCACCTGCGCCTCGAGGTGACCGCGCAGCGCCAGATTCGGGTGTCCGGCCGCGTGATCGAGATCGCCCGGGGCACCGTCACCCTCTGACGCCCGCCATCTCTGTCCCAGGCGTCCCGCCCCGCCGCCGCGCCCCGAAGTGCGGGTCGCCATGCCCATGTCGGGCCATGCGCGGCCGCACCAGGCGTACCACGGGTGCCGCAACAGCCCGTTACAGCTTGCCGGTAGGCGTCCGGTCAACAATCGGCGAGACTGCGGCGTTGAATACCCATTGCCCCCGGGTCATGCGCCGGCATGCGCGTGATTGCGAACTCGCAATGGCCGCGCCCCGACAGGAGGATGCACCCATGTCCGCTCGCTTTGCCCTTGCCGCCGCCTTGCTTGGCGTTGCCGGACTGGTTCACGCGGCCACCGGCCCGATGGGCTATGCCGACGCGCGCCACCTGCTCGCTCGCACCGGCTTCGGCCCCACCGACGCCGAGGTCCGGTCCTTCGCCGGTCTCACCCGCGAACAGGCGGTGACCACGCTGCTGCGCGATGTGCGCACCGCGGCCGCCACGCCGCCGCCCGCGTGGGCGCTCGAATCCGGCCCATCAGGCGCGCCGCGCGGCGACAACGTCAGCGAGGAGGCGCGCCGGGCCTACCGGCAACTGCAGGTCCGGCACGACGTGGAACTGCGCGGGTGGTGGCTGCAGGAAATGCTCACCACGGCGTCGCCACTCACGGAGCGGATGACGCTCTTCTGGCACAACCATTTCGTGTCGAGCCAGCAGAAGGTGCGCGTCGCGCGCTTCATGTACACGCAGAATGCGCTGCTGCGCGCCCATGCGCTGGGCAACTTCGGCTCGCTGCTGCATGCGGTGTCGAAGGATCCGGCCATGCTCATCTACCTCGACACCGCGCAGAGCCGCAAGGCCCAACCCAACGAGAACTTCGCGCGCGAGGTGATGGAACTGTTCACGCTCGGCGAAGGCCACTACCAGGAACAGGACATCAAGGAAGCCGCGCGCGCGTTCACCGGCTGGAGCATCGATCGCGACACCGGGCAGTACCTGTTCCGACCGGGTGCGCACGACTACGGCGTCAAGACCGTGTTGGGAACGTCGGGGCGCTTCGACGGCGACGCCGTGCTCGACGTGCTGCTGGCCCGGCCGCAGACCGGCGAATTCGTCACCGCCAAGCTGTGGCGCGAATTCGTGTCGCCGGAGCCGGATGCGCGCGAAGTGCAGCGCATCGCGCAGATCTTTCGTGGCCAGAACCTCGATGTGAAGGTTGCGCTACGCGCCCTCCTGCTCACCGATGCGTTCTGGGCCGCGGAAAACCGCGGCGCGCTGGTCAAGAGCCCGGTCGAGCTGGTGGTGGGCACGCTGCGGCAACTCGAACTCACGCCCGCCGCGGCCGCGCCGTTTGCGATCGCCGCCACCGGCATGGGGCAGATGCTGCTGTCCCCGCCCAACGTCAAGGGCTGGCCAGGCGGCGACGTTTGGATCAACTCCACCACGCTGCTTGCGCGCAAGCAATTTCTCGATCGCCTCGTGCGGGCGGCCGAGACGCCGGCGCCGGCCATGATGGCAAGCGCGAACGGTGCCACTGCGGCGGCCTTGCCCGCTACCGGTGACGCGGCAATGTCGCGCACTGCGGATTCATCGCCGCCCGTAGCAGGAGCCGCCACGAGCGCCGTTGCGACCCCGCAGACCGAGGCCGAGGAAAACAGGGCGCGCGCGCGACGCGCGGTGCTGGCACTCGAACGCGGCATGCGCAGCCTGCAATTCGACGCCACCACCTGGGTCGCGCAGCGGCAAGGCGACACGCCCGCCGCGAAGATGGACGCGGCACAGACGTTGCTGTTGCCATTGCCCGCAGTCACGGCCGAAGTTGCCAGCACTGACGTCGATGCCGCGAGTTTCGTGCGCGCGACGTTGCTCGATCCTGCCTACCAGTTGAAGTAGCCGCCCGCGCCGCATTCATCGAAGGACACGCCATGAACCGTCGCCACTTTCTCCGCGCTGCCGCTGCGATGCCGCTGGCGCGCGTCGCCGTCACACCTCTGACCGCGTTTGGCACGGCGCAACTTGCGGTGGCTGCCGCCCCTGCGCATGCCGACTATCGCAAGCTCCTCGTGCTGGTCGAGTTAAAAGGCGGCAACGACGGCCTCAACACGCTCGTGCCGTATCGCGATCCGGCCTACCACGCGTTGCGCCCGACGATTGCCATCGCCGCCGACCAGGTCGTGCAACTCACCGACCAGGCCGGTTTGCATCCTTCATTGGCGCCGCTGCTGCCCTATTGGAAGAACCAACAGCTGGCGGTGCTGCAGGGTGTGGGCTACCCCGACCCCAACCTTTCGCATTTCCGGTCGATCGAAATCTGGGACACCGCGAGCCGCAGCGAGGAGTATCTGCAGGACGGCTGGCTCACGCGCGCGTTTGCCACGGCGCCTACACCGCGCTCGTTTGCCGCGGATGGCGTGATCATCGGCTCCAACGATCTGGGCCCGGTGGCCGGCAGCGGCACCCGCGCCATCGCGCTGGCCGACACCGAGCAGTTCCTGCGGCTGTCGAAGCTCGCGCAACCGGCGGCGGCAGCGCGCAACAAGGCGCTGGCGCACATCCTGAAGATCGAGACCGACATCGTGCAGGCCGCCGGTCATCTCGATGGCAAGGCAACGTTCAGGACCGAGTTTCCTGCCGGCGGCTTCGGCAATGCCATGCGCACCGCGTGCCGGATCATCGCCAATCCGTCCGGCATCGCCGCCGTGCGCGTGACGCTCTCCGGATTCGACACGCACGCCAA
This sequence comes from Casimicrobiaceae bacterium, assembly GCA_046594415.1. Classification (GTDB taxonomy): domain Bacteria; phylum Pseudomonadota; class Gammaproteobacteria; order Burkholderiales; family Casimicrobiaceae; genus VBCG01. Next base: position 6,356 of record JBKJSU010000364.1, read on the forward strand.
CCAGCCGGCCACGCAGGCGCGGTTGCTGGGCGAGTTGGCCGCGGGCCTCGTCGCGCTGCAGGGCGCACTGGACGAACTGGGCAAATGGAACGACACGCTGGTGCTGACGTATGCCGAGTTCGGCCGCCGCCCGAAGGAGAACCAGAACAACGGCACCGATCACGGCACCGCCAGCGTGCAGTTCGCGCTCGGCGGACGCGTGGCGGGCGGCATGTACGGCAGCGCACCGGATCTCGCGCGACTGTCGAACGACGGCAACCCAGCCTACGCGCTCGACTTTCGCGGTGTGTACGCCACCGTGCTCGACCGGTGGTGGGGAGTCGACTCGCGCGCGGCGCTGGGCGAACGCTTCGCGCCGGTGCCATTTCTGGCGGCCTGAACCACAACGATCCGCAGGCGAAGCTGAAGTACGTGCAAGACCTGTAGGCGAGGCTGAAGTGCGTGCAAGACCTGTAGGCGAGAATTCAGCCTCGCGCGCGTGCGAGGCTGCAGCCTCGCCTACAGGCCCCTACCAGTTAGGCGCATTTCGCGACGATCCACGCGGCGATGACTGCCCACCAGTTAGGCACACTACGCGACGGTCCACGCGGCGATGAATGCCTGCCAGTGCGGCGCGGTGGAAGCGCCGATGCGCTCGCGCACCAGCGCCATTTCCGTTGAATACTCGCCGGCGGACAATTCGCCGCGCAGCAACCGGAAACGCTGGTAGACGAGGTACGTGTTGAGGACGTCGCATTCGCAGTAGTTGCGCACGTCCGCCAGGTCGCCGCGCGCCACGGCGGCGGCAACTTCGCTGCCGTCCATGCCGAGCTTGCCGGGAAAGCCGCACAAACGCGCCATCGCATCGAGCCCCGCGCTGGCACGCGGCTGGTACATCGCCAGCACGTCCATCAGGTCGAGGTGGCGCGTGTGATAGCGGCCGAGATAACTGTTGAACTTGAAGTCGCGGTCCTGGTCGCCCCAGTCCCAGAATTTTTCCGCGACGATGCCGTGGATCAGCGCGCGGTGAGTCAACACCGGCAGGTCGAAGCCGCCACCGTTCCAGGACACGAGTTGCGGCGTGAAGCGGTCGATGCCGTCGAAGAAACGCCGGATCAGTTCCGGCTCGGGATCGTCCAGTTCGCCGATCGACCAGATCCTGAAATCCTGCGGCGTGCGCAGCGCGCAGCCGATGGAGACCACCTTCTGCAGGTAGAGCGGCGCGAAGTCCGTCCCGGACGCGGCGCGCCGCTTCTGCGCGAACCAGGCCATGACGTCGGCGTCGGCGAGGACATCGGGAACATCGTTGATGCGCCGGATGCCGGCAATATCAGGCACCGTCTCGATGTCGAAGACGAGGATCGGCGCCATCAGGGAAAGACTCCCGTGGTGAGATAACGGTCGCCGCGGTCGCAGACGATGAACACGATCGTCGCGTCGCGCACCTCTTGCGAGATGCGCAGCGCCACCGCGCACGCGCCGCCCGCCGAAATGCCGCAGAAGATGCCCTCCTCGCGCGCTAGGCGACGCGTGGTCTCCTCGGCCTCGAATTGCGTGACTGGCTCGATGCGATCCACGCGCCTGCCGTCGTAGATCTTCGGCAGATAGGCCTCGGGCCATTTGCGAATACCGGGAATGGACGCGCCCTCGGCGGGTTGCGCGCCCACGATCGCGATCGCGGGGTTCTTCTCCTTCAGGAACTTCGACACACCCATGATCGTGCCGGTGGTGCCCATCGCCGACACGAAATGCGTGATGCGCCCGCCGGTATCGCGCCAAATCTCCGGCCCGGTGGTCCGGTAATGCGACAGCGGATTGTCGGGATTGGCGAACTGGTCGAGGATCCTGCCTTTGCCTTCGGCCTGCATGCGGTCGGCGAGATCCCGCGCGCCCTCCATGCCCAGCGCCTTGGTGACCAGGATCAGTTCGGCGCCGAAGGCCGTCATTGACTGGCGGCGTTCCACCGACAGGTTGTCCGGCATGATCAGCACCATCCGGTAGCCCTTGATCGCGGCCGCCATGGCCAGTGCGATCCCGGTGTTGCCGGAGGTGGCCTCGATCAGCGTATCGCCCGGCTTGAT
>JBKJSU010000484.1:0-2587 GCA_046594415.1 Casimicrobiaceae bacterium
CGCAATCAGCATGGACGGCCACGGCTGCCGGCGCGACAACGTATTCGTGGAAAGGCTGTCGCGCTCGATCAAGTATGCAGAGGCTTATTTGCATGCCTACGCGAGTGTCAGCGCGGCTAAAGCTGGCGCCGTTCGATAGCTGGATTTCTATAACCGCCGCCGGCCGCACACCCAACGAGGCATGCTTCACCCATCAACCACTAAAGAACGCAGCCCGATAGAGATTCGGGGACACCGCTGCCTCCCCCCCCGGCGGATTTTCGCCACCGCAGGAAATTCACTTACAAAACGCGGAAATCTGTCTTGATAAACCGAGCCAGCTCTAATCGTCGCCGCCCAAGTCTACGTAGGAGACTTGAAAATATACGGCGCGTTAGCTTCTTTCTTGGGGCTCCAGCCCGTTTGGCACCTTTATTGCTGAGGGACAAGCGCCTGGCGTTTCTACGCGCTGGCGACGCTGAAAGCATGCCATGCAGAAACCGATCTCCTTTGAAAAAGTCGCGCTCGCGGAAGCGAAGCGAATCCACCATGGCGCTCCGCCGGCTGGAGTCCATCAGGATTGGTCGGGCCGCCGTTCAAAGCACCCCGATGACGGCGCACTGGATCCAGCCGGGCAGATTTGGATGGATGAACTGCCGGCCGACGTGCGGCCGGTGCACCTCGGCCGGAAATTCGCCCGGATCGTAAACCGGGTCCACGCCCTATGGCAGCAGCCTGATCGCTGGGCGCATTATCTGGCCGAGTTGCTAATTGTCAGGCGCCGCAATCGCCGGAGATTTTCGCTGGCCATCGCCCAGGAGATCCGCAAGCTGGCCCTGCACCAGGCGACGATTTATCCGCCAGCCAGACCCTGGACCTGAGCTGCGCGTGTCCTATCACCAAGGATGTCGAAGTCAGCGCGTTGCCGGACGACGACAGGGCGGCTTCGTCCGGCGCGTGGCTCGTGCGCAGTGCCGCAGCGGGCGCATTTCGACCGCTTTGTTGCAGTCCTGCCGTAGCATGTTGTTGATTCGTCGCGTTCCAGAAAACGTACGTACGCTACGCGGCGTTGCACGCCTGTCCAGGCGATACCGTTGAGCCTCCCGCGGCGCCGCCGGTTTTCGCTGACGCGCCACAAGTACGCGCTGTGGGCGCTGCCGGCCTTCGGTGCGTTGCTGATCACCGCCGTGTGGATCGGGACGTGGCTGCAGTTGCAATCGACCGAGAAAGCGTTGCTCACGGCTGCGATGCATGACACGCAAAGCTTCGCGGGTGCGTTCGAACGCTATACCCAACGGGCGCTCAAGGACACTGACCGCATGGCGCGGCTGGTCAAGGAGGAGTTCGAGCACTACGGCGCTATCGATATGGCGCGGCTGGTCCGTGCCGGCGTGATCGAGGGTACGGGGATCGTGCAGGTCAGCGTGGTCGATTCGCAGGGTGACGTCGTGGCGAGCAGCCAGCCGCTGCGCGCCGTCAACGTTGCCGATCGCGCGTATTTCCGGCTGCACGCCAAGCAGGACACGGGGCAGCTCGACATCAGTGTGCCGGTGGTCGGACGTTCGTCAGGTCGTTCGTTAATCCAGATGAGCAGGCGCATCAATTACGCCGACGGAACCTTTGCGGGTCTCGTGCTGGTATCCGTGACGCCCGACTATTTCACGGATTTCTACGAGGAAGCCGATCTCGGCAAGCTCGGCAGCATCGGTCTGCTCGGACTCGATGGTGTCTTTCGCGGCCGCCGCGTGGGAACCGAGGCGACGTCGTCATCCGATGGCAGCGGAACGCAACTCGTGCGTCGTGCGGTTGCCGATCCCGTCGGTCAATTCGAGGCGCGGGGAGAGTCTGACCAGGTGCTGCGCATCGTCGCGTACCGCAAGCTTGCCGAATTCCCGTTCATCGTCACGGTCGGCCAGGCAACCGAAGAAGCGCTCGGTGATTTCTATCGCAATCAAACGAACTACCTTGTCATCGCGACCATTGCGACCATCGTGCTGCTGGTTTTTTTCGGCGTGGTCACGGTGCTCGCGGTGCGCCTGCAAGAGAACCGGGCCGCGCTGAAGGTTCAACGTCAGTTCCTGGAAACGCTGGTCGACAACGTGCCGTCGGGCATCACCGTGCGCAGCATGCAACCGGACACGTTCGGTCAATATGTGCTGTGGAATGAATCCACCGCGATCATCGCCGGCATGAAGGCGGACGATGTGCTGGGTAAAACGGTAGCCGCTATTGCAGGGCCTGATTATGCGGCAAAGATCGCGCAGCTCGACGAAGAACTGCTGGCGAGCCCGATGGTGCAGAACGTAACCCTGCCCTGCGAACTGCCTGGCGGCACAATCCCGGCGCTGCACCTCGTCCGGGCGCCCATTTTCGGCGCGGATGGCCGCGTCGATTACATCATGACGAGCGCCACCGATGTTACGGAAGATCTGGCCCGAACCAACGAACTGCGCTTGGCGTCGAAAGTGTTCGAGACCACGGCCGACGGCATCATAATGAGCGATTCGGATGATCGCGTGATCATGATCAACCCCGCGTTTACGAAGCTGACGGGCTACGGCGAGAGCGATGTCGTCGGCGTCATTCTTGCGGAAACACCATTTCGTCC
>JBKJSU010000564.1:0-2881 GCA_046594415.1 Casimicrobiaceae bacterium
CGCGGGATTGAGCGTCTCGGCCAAACGCAGGTTGGCGATGGCCTGCACGTCATCGCCGAGAAAGAAGTGCGCGCGGCCGATCACCATCCGATACAGGAAGCCGTGCACGGGTTGCAGCCGCATTGCAGTGCGCATCAGCGTCAGCGTGTCGGCGGGCCGTCCGGTATAAGTGGCAATCGTCGCCCCCAGCGCATACGCATCGGCATACGACGGATTCAATTCGATCGCGCGCCGGGCGTGTTTCAATGCGGCCGCATGCTGGTAGCGCTGCAGTTCCACCCAGCCCAGCGCCCAATGCACTTCGGGCAGCGTCGGATCGAGCGCCTCGGCGCGCCGCGCGTGCGCAATGGATTGTTCGATCGCGGCGTTGCGGTCCGCCGCCCAGCCGAACGTGGCGTCGGCGGCGTACGTGAGCGCCAGCCCCGCAAACGCGCGTGCGAATCCCGGATCTTCCGCCACCGCGCGGGCGAAATGTTCGCGCGCGTCAGCGTTGCCTTGCCGGTCGCGCGCACCGAATGCGGCCTGGCCATCGAGGTACTCCTCGAACGCCGGTGCGGATCGTGTGTAGGGCCGCGCCAGCCGGTCGCGCTCGGCGTCGGACAGCGTTACGGTCAGCGCCTGCAACAGTTCTGCGGTGGCGATATCGCGGCCACCGGAAAGATCCGCCAGCGGCAGCGCGAACGGGCGGCTCCACTGCACCACTCCAGATGCGGGACTGCTCAGCACCAACTGGATTACCAGGCGGTTATCGAGGCGCTGCACGGTGCCATCGACCTGATAGCGCGACGCCGGTCCCGCCGGCGGCGGCCCGTCGCGTGGGTCGGCGATCACGCGCAACTGTGGTGATTGACTCACGCCTGCCACCACCTGTTTCCAGAACGCGCGGGCTGCAGCCTGCGTGGCGGCGTCGTCACCCAAGGCGTCGAAACGGCGGATCAGGACTTCGGGCAAAACCTGGTTGGCTTCCGCGGGCAGCGCCTGCATCGCGACGATCGCATCGAGGTCGGCATCCTTGCCGTACTGCTGCCACAGCGTGATCAGCGCGACCGCAAGGGCGACGGCAGCGGCCGCGATGGTTGCCATCCTGGCGAGTTGACGCGGCGCGCGTGGCGGCGAGGCGTGCGACCGCGACGCTACAGGTAATGGCGCGCTCGCCGTTGACGATGGCGCGAGCGTCGATGCCGGCGCCGTTGCCAATGCCGCCGCCGCGGCCACGTTGGCGTCCGCGTCAAGCGCGGTACCGGCCGCGCTGACCACTGCAATCAACCGATATCCGCGTTTGGGCACCGTCTGCAGATACGTCGCCTCGCGCGACGTATCGCCCAGTGCGCGCCGCAACTTGTTGATGCTTTGCGACAGCGCCTCGTCGCCGACGACCACGCCGGGCCATACGCGCTCGAGCAGTTCTGCGCGCCCCACGACATCGCCGGCGTGCTCGGCCAGCACCTGCAGCAGGTCGGCCACCTTGGGCTCGACGCGCACGATCTCGTCGCCGCAGGTGAGCGTATTGAGCGATCGGTCGAACGTCCAGCGGCCTACCTGCAGTCTTTCACCAATCATCAGCCATCCGTTACCCAATGGTCAGGACGATTTCGCCCCGACGGCCGCAAGGTCACGGTCGGAGCAAGCCCGACCATCGACCAAGGAGTCTGTCATGAATACGCATACCTGCTTCTCATCACCTGCAAAGCGTCCAAGCGAGCGCCTGCTTCTTGCTGCCGTCTGCTGGCTCGCCGGCGTCGTGCCGATCGCGGCTCATGCCGCGGACAACCAAGCTGGCGTGGAGCGCGGACGCTATCTGGTCACCACGATCCTGGCCTGCGGCAATTGCCACACGCCCAAGGCCGCCGATGGCCGCCCGCTGCCCGGCAAGGAACTGGCGGGCGGGGGGCTGTCCTTCGACTTTCCCTTCTTCAGCGGCACGGCGTCCAATATCACGCCCGACCGCGAGACCGGCATCGGTGCCTGGACCGACGACGAAATCAAGCGGGCCATCACCGCCGGCCAGCGCCCGAATCACGGTCGTCTGTCCGGCGTGCCGCTGGCGCCGATGATGTGGGTCAACTTCTACAAGGCGCTGGTGCCGGCGGATCTCGACGCCGTGGTCGCCTACCTGCGCTCGGTGCCGCCTGTGCGCAATGCCATGGCGCTGCCCGATTACAAGCGGCAGGTGCCCCGCGACACCTATCCGGACGCCGAAAAGGGCTTCACGGACGCGGATTTGCAGGACCGGACGCGCCGGGGCGCCTATCTGGCCACCATCGGTCACTGCATGGAGTGCCATACCCCGGCCAAGGAGGGCAAGACACAGTACGAAACCGCACTGGGGCAAGGCGGCAAGGCCTACGGTCCGGCGATGGTGAAGGGGTATCCGGCCGACTGGCCGGGCGCGGTGGCGCGCAACATTACGTCAAATCCAGAGGCCGGACTTGGCCGCTGGACGGACGAGGAGATCAAGCGGGCCATCACGCTGGGGGTCGGAAAGGATGGGCGGACCCTGCAGCCGCCCATGGGCTTCTACTGGTACGCGGGCCTCAGTCCGGCCGACCAGGATGCCCTGGTGGCTTGGCTGCGCACCGTACCCGTACGCCCGTAATCGCACCGCAGCAGGGGGTTGACCCACCCTCACGTTTCGCACTATAATCGCGGTCTTTTCGCCCCTCGGACGCCTGCAAACCGTCCGGATGGCGCGCGTACCCAGGCCGCTACCTGCACTTGTCGGCCTGTGGCGCAAGAAGGGTGGCCCCAGTGCAGCGTCCTAAAACGACGTGAACCAGGGCCACTTTGATTTGCAGCACGAATTGCTACGGAAGCAGTTTCGCAAAGCCGGCGCGCTCTGCAAGAGTGCACCGAGACTTTCAATGGCTTGCGGCGTCACCCT
>JBKJSU010000385.1:0-2664 GCA_046594415.1 Casimicrobiaceae bacterium
TGATAGCCCAGCGCATCGCAGGCGCGGGCCAAAGCGAGCGATTCGCGGATGGCCGCATCCTGGCCACGGCCTGCCGCCGCGGTCGACTGGTCCAGCACCGACAGTCTCATCGAGTCCTCTTGAACATCGCCGCAGCGCGCTTATCGCGTTGCGACTTCAAGCACCGCGTGGTCCGCCATCGCCTCGCGGATGACGCCCGCCAGCCGTTCGATGGCCACCGCAATCTCCGCGGGACTGACCGTGACGAAGGACAGGCGCATTGTGTTCGCCTCCGGCGCGCGCGCGAAGAATGCGCTGCCCGGCACGAACGCGACACCACGCTTCACTGCGATCGGCAAAAGCTGCAACGCATCGATGCCCGCCGGCAGCCGAACCCAGAAGAACATGCCGCCATGCGGCGTGTTCCACGAGCAGCCCGCGGGCATGTGGCGCGACAATGCCGCCGCCATCGCATCGCGCTGCGCGGCGTAGCGGGCGCGGATCTGCGGCACGTGTGTCGCCAGAAAGCCGTCGCGAATCACCTCGTACACGATGCGCTGGTTGAATCCGGGCGTGTGCAGGTCCGCCGCCTGCTTTGCCTGCAGCAGCCTGGGATAGAGCGGCTCGGGTGCCACCACGTAACCGAGCCGGAGTCCTGGGGCCAGCACCTTCGAGAACGAGCCGTGATAGAGCACGCCTTCGGGCCAGCGGCCCGCCAGCGCCTTCGGCGGCGGCGTGTCGTACCAGAGGTCGCCGTAGGGGTTGTCCTCGACCACACCGATACCCAATTCCCGCAGCCGTTCCATCAGCGCCACGCGCCGCGCCTCGCTGTAGCAATGGCCGCTCGGGTTCTGGTAGTTGGGCAACACGTACATGAAGCGCGCACCGCGCATGGATTCATCCAGCGCGGCGGGCAGCGGCCCTTCATCGTCGGAGGCCACCGGCACAATGTCCGGCTCGAAGGCCGAAAACGCCTGTAACGCGCCGAGATAGGTGGGCGTTTCGACGAGGATGCGGCTGCCGGCATCGCAGAGCACCTTGCCCGCCAGGTCGAGGCCCTGCTGCGACCCCGTGGTGATCAGCACCTGCGCCGGCGATACCAGCATGCCCTGCTCGACGAGGTGCGCGGCCACCCATTCGCGCAGCGGGCCAAAGCCTTCGCTGGCCGCATACTGCAGGGCTTCACGCGGCGTATCGCGCAGCACGCGGGTTGTCGCCTCGCGCAGCGCCTCGACCGGGAACGAAGCGGCCGACGGCAAGCCGCCCGCGAGCGACAGCACGCCCGGCTGTTCCGTCACTTTCAGAATTTCACGGATGATCGAGGGATTCATCCGTTCGGCCCGGCGGGCCAGCGTCCATGGTTGCATTGCGGGAACTCCTGTTGTCGATGCCGGCCCGCGAACGGCGTCCTGAAGTCGGCATGTCATGCGTCGAGTGTACCAACCCGGCTCGCCCGCCGCGTTCCGGCGGTGAATGCCCTGGAGCCCGTCGCGGATGTAAGAATTTGTGTAATCGTCAGCCGCTCGGCCCGTTTGGCGTTGATCATCTGCAACCGGACCCGGAACAACAACAGGCAAGGGAGGCACCATGAGCCGATGTTCTCGACATCCATCCGCGACTGCAGTCGCGGTATTGAGCCTCGCTGCGATGGCGATGGCCACACCCGCCGCCGCGGTGGAACCGACGGCGCAGGTCATCGAGTTCTATAGCGCAACCCTCAACCATTACTTTGTGACTGCCTTCCCCGAGGAAGCGGCAGCGCTCGACGCCGGCACGCCGGTCGCTGGATGGGTGCGCACCGGCGTCGCGTGGAACGCCTGGAAAGCGGCGGGAGAAAGCGCCTCCGCGGTGCCGGTCTGCCGTTTCTTCGGTACGCCGGGTGTGGGCCCCAACTCCCATTTCTACACCGGCGACGCGGCCGAGTGTGCCAAGGTCAAGGGCAATCCCGACTGGACCTACGAGGCGATCGCATTTCACAGCGACGTGCCTCAGGGCGCCAAATGCGGCGCAGGCACTGCGCCGATCTACCGGAGTTTCTATCCTGGCGCCAATGTGAGCCAGTCCAACCACCGCTTCCTGCCGGATCTCACGCTGCACCAGAACATGGCCGCGGCGTCGATTCTCGAAGGCGTGGTGATGTGTTCGCCGCTGTCAACGGCGCAGAAGCAGGCCGACATCATCCGCCTGCTCGACCAGGCCACGTTCGGTCCCACCGATGCGCTGGCCGCGCATGTGGTCGCCATCGGCATTCCCGCATTCGTCGACGAGCAACTGGCCGCGACGGGATCGCGCTACTCCAGCAGCAAATACGTGCCTTTCGGCGCCGCCGTCAGCTATTGTCCCACCGACCCCAATCCATACTGCGCGCGCGACTATTACTCGCTGTTCCAGTTGCAGACGGATTTTTTCCGCAATGCGCTCACCAACAGCGACCAGCTGCGCCAGCGCGTGGCCTTTGCGCTGTCGCAGATCCTCGTGACGTCCGGTCTCGACGTCAACGTGGCCTACGGCATGGCCATCTACCAGCAGATTTTTCTCGACAACGCGTTCGGCAATTACGAGGACATCCTGGTCAAGGTGACGAAGTCCTCCGTGATGGGCGACTACCTGAGCATGGTCAACAACGACAAGCCCGTGGTGGGGGTCAACCCCAACGAGAACTACGCGCGCGAGCTGCTGCAACTA